>JBGSRG010000243.1:0-2677 GCA_041737685.1 Phycisphaerales bacterium
GGACGCGGGAGCCAACCTCTTGGACGTCTTCTTTTTGTTCATGCCCGGCTGGTGCTGACGGGCCGCTTTGCTGCTTCGATCTGCCATGAGAGTCTTGCCTTTCCTGACTGAAACGACCCGGCGGTAGTGATCCTGCCGAGCGAACCTTGTGCTGCCAGTTTGGGGTCCTGGACGTCTCTCCCGCCCCGATTCCGATCCGTCCCCCCCACTCCCGTACCGCACCGCACACTCACCCCGCCCTCTACCCATCACAATCCACTCTCGACCCACCCGCCCAGCACCATCCCCAGTTCTTTGCCGAGTTGCTTGTCTTAACGAAGGCAAGCAGCTCACCAAGTCAGACTTCGCATGGCCCTGTGAAAGACGGGGCGACCGAGAACTCAGACCCATCATAGAAGTCTGCGTTCGAGCGGTCGCGTCGGTACGCGGATTCATGCTGCGGTGACAGCGGAATTCGCGAATTGTGAAGGGTTCACGAGGAACGCCCGGCAGTCGAGGAGTCGGCCGGGAAACCCAATCAAAGTACGAACTTTATTCGGCAGTTGCCCGCGCGCCGAGCGTATCCGAGGCTCGGGGTGTGCCTGGCGACGATCGACCGATAGCATTGGCCCCGCGGGGGCGAATGTTCGTCGCTGGTCTCTTTCCCGCTTGCAGCGCTTTCTTGGCCAGTTCACTGACCTCGGCTTTGTCAGACTTCCACACTCCTTTCCCCTCTCTGCAAGGCGTTCTTTGGCCCCTGGATTGTCCTTGCGTGCCGCCAAAGGCCGATTTGTGCCGAGCAAGTTCGCACCGGCTGGCGAACAAACAAGCATCCACGGCCTCTGGCCGGTCGGCGTCGTTCTGGTCTGTTCACCTTCCCCCATCACCCCTGCTCACGGAGTTGATCGTTCATGAATCCCTTCCGCCTCTTCATCGCCGCCGCGACCCTCACCATTGCGCCCATTGTGTGTCTTGCCCAAGTTGATGAGGGAGCCAAGGAGATTTTGGCTCAGTCAGCGGCGGCGATCAAGAACGCCAACGGGCTGGAGATGACGACCGCCAAGTCGGCCACGGGCCTGTTGAAGGACGTGATCGACGCTTCGGGCAAGGTGCGGCTTCTGAGGATGAAGGACTCGCGCGAAGCGATGTATGAGATCGACGGCCGCGTGAAGCAGCCGACCAAGGGCGATGACAAAGTTCGCATCGTCAGCGACGGCTCGACGGTGACGTGGATCGACGAGAGCAAGAAGGAACTTATCGAGCGGCCCGAGTCGGACACCATGGCCCGCAACACGGTCAATCTGGTACACGGGATGCTGCTGCATCGCGTGTTTCTTGATGTTGAGCCGTTTTCGCGCGAGATGAGTTCAGCGCGGATCGAGCGGCTGGGTGTCGAGAACGTGGGCGGCGAGGTCTGCGACCTGGTCTCGGTGGCTCCGGCCAAGGGCCAGATGAAGGAGATATGGGCCATCAGCGCGATTGATCGCCTGCCGCGTCGATTGGTGCAGGCCGCGGGTGAGGGCGCCCAGTCGGTGTCGATGGTGTTCGAGGTGAAGACCGTCAAGCCGATGCCGCTCACTAGGAAGGACTTCTCGCTTGAGTTGCCCGAAGGCTATTCGCGGAACCTGGCCCCGGCACCGCCGGTGCAGGCCGCGGCGAACACTCCCGCAGTGCCGGTGGAGGTTGTTAAACTGGGCATGACCGAGGGCGAGCCGCTGCCGAGTTTCTCGCTGATCGACTCAGCGGGAAAGACTTTTGGCAACTCGTCGCTGACGCAGGGCGCGACGGTCATCTACTTCTTTGGAAGCCTTTTCAAGCCTTCGACCGACGGTCTGGACGACTTGCAGGTATTGCAGGAGCAGTACAAGGATCGTGGCGTGGACTTTGTCGCCGTGGCTTGTCGCGAGCCGAGCGCCCAGACCGCACAGGACTTGCTCAGTCGGCGGCAGATGCAGATGCGGCTTGTCCCGGCGGGCGATGCGGCGATGAGCGATCTGAAAGTTGTTGGCTTCCCGTCGTGCTATGTGCTTGGCCCGGGGGGCAAGGTGGTGTCGTTCTTTCAGGGACCCGCGACCAAGCAGCAGTTGGCACAGGCGATCGACCAAGCGCTGGCGGGGAAGTAAGCCAGCCCGGAAGCGCAATCAAAGCACAACGGCCGCTCGATCCGGTGAGGATGGAGCGGCCTTGTTCGTTTTGCCTGGCCTTTCTCACTCCCAGCCTCGGCTCAGTGGCCGCTTGGTGCACTGGGGTCAACATGAGTCAATGGTGGCTGGGGGTCGGTCACGGCGGGTGTGCTGCATCGGCACCTCATGGCGTGCGGGGCGACGGTGGCTGAGAGGCACAAGAGTGCCTTGGTGATGGGCTTGCCGCTCCTGCTAGAACTGCCATCGCTGAGGGCTGCTGATGCTCGCCGCTGAAACGCTCCCTACCCGATACCCAACAAGCAGGCATGACGACCTATCCTCTGAACATGTCTGAAGATTCGAGCAAGGGGGCGGCGTGGGCCAAGCGCAGGGGCGATGATTCAGATCAACACGGCCCGGGTTGGGGCGCTGGCACAGCCGCGCCGCACGAATCTGGCGCGTCTCGTTCATCGGCGGATCAGCGGGCGCGCAGGATCGAGCGGCTGCGCTGGTTGGCGACGTTGATGGATTCGGCGTTTGAGGTTCCGGGCACCAAGTTCCGCGTCGGTCTTGAC
>JBGSRG010000034.1:0-13318 GCA_041737685.1 Phycisphaerales bacterium
GGGGCCTCACGCGAGACTTGGCTCGAGCGCTCGGCCTGGCTCGGCCCGGTCGCGTTGGCTTGGTCGGTGCACTGGTCTTCACGCTCGTCCCCTTCGTGCAGATGAGTTCGGTGCTGATCACCATCGACGGCCCGCTCATCGCGTGCTGGATGCTCGCGGCGTGGCTTGCCTGGCGGGCGCTGCATCTGAGCTCACGCTGGGCGTGGATCGGACTGGGGTCGGCAATCGCCGCTGGGTTTCTCTTCAAGTACACAATGCTGCTCATCGTTCCGGGTGTGGCGTTGCACGTCTGGGTGAGTTTCCGGGCCGCCCGTCGCTATGAGGCGAATGTCGGCGGCGCAAGTGCGTCTGACCCGGAGAGTGCAGGCGCATCGCGGCATGCCTTGAGCCTTGGTGGTCTGTCACTCCATACCCGCTGGCTGGCCTTCGCAACCATTGGCGGGGCCATCACGCTGCTCGGGATTCTTCCCGTGGTGATCTGGAATGCGCAGCACGATTGGATCACCGTTCGCCACTTGCTAGGGCACATGGGCCTCAGTGGTGGCGATCAACCTCTTTCAGCCGCAAACGCGGGCGGCACAGGTGGTGGCGGACGCGATTGGTTCGAGTGGTTGCCGCTGTGGACCATTGAACTGGCCGGAGCGCAGTTGGGCATGGTGGGGCCGCTGCTCATCGCCGCAGCGCTCGGTGGTTGGTGGCTGCATCGGGCGCGTCGCGCATCTGCACCGGCTGCACCAACGCACGCGTCATTAGCAAGTGGCTCGCTCGCGCGCTCGGCGCTGCTCTTTCCCCTGCACATCGCCACACCAATTCTGGCCTTCTACGCGCTGGTCGCCCTGATCGCTGAGCCAGAGGGCAACTGGCCCATCGCCGGCAGCCTGAGCCTGGTCCCGCTCGCGGTTCTTAGTGCCTCGCTCACGTGGGGATTGCTCCCGCGGCAACGGCGACGCTGGCTTCGCGGGCTTTATGTCGCGGGGATCATCTACGGCGTGCTTGCGATCAGCGTGCTGCATCGGGCCGATCTGGTCGCGGCGGCGGTGAATCGCGTGATGTTCTGGCCGCCCGTTGCAAGTGCGCTGGCGTCGATCCGCAGCGACGGACAACCACCCGCCCCGATCGTCACCGGCAGGCTGATCGGTGCTCGTGAAATGGGTGTTGCGGTTGGCCGGGCCATGTCTGAAGCACGGACCATCACAGGCAAAGCGCCCTTCGTCGTTGCCCAGCACTATGGCCGTGCCTCGCAGATGGCCTATTACGCGCCGTGGTCAGCCGCGACTTTGCCAACAGGTTCGGCCGACGGAACCCGCGACAGCAACCGCGCCTTGCCGCAGTCGTTCTGTGCCTCGGCCTACACCGGCGGGCGACTCACGCCCTTCGACTTTCACCCCGAACTCTCCCTTGATCGGCCGGACTTGCTCGGTCGGCCCGCGGTCATTCTCTCGAACGATTCGCCCGAGATGCTCGCCAACTGGAAGAGCATGTTCGAGATGGTCGTGCCCTATGAGCCGCCGGATGGCGGAGCGGGCGCGGGCAGACTGCCGGGAGAGCACAAGCGCGACCGTGTGGCCTATCTGGGGTTCGGCTTCAAGGGTCCGGGCGAACGCCGGCAATAACTCGTTGATTGCGCAGCGTTCAGGCGCCCGCTGCCTGCTCGGCGAGAAATCGAACGTAGACCATCACGAACAGGTAACTTGCAAAGCCCAGCACGATCATGCCGAGCACGATCTGTGCGGTCATCACCGCGACCGCCCGCCAGTAGCGGTCCATGTCCTTCAGCCTAACGGCCTTGTACACGATCGCAATCCCCACGGCCATTGGGATCAGCAACCAGAACCAGTGCTCGTGAATCGAGATTGGATCGATGAAAGGTCGGTAACCCATGCGTCGCGTGTTCCTGGCGGCAGGTTTGGAGGAGTTTGACAGAGGACGGCAAGAAAAACAGATGAGAAGTGGAGCGGGGTCTGGTGCAGAGGCAACGGCGCGAACCATCGAGACATTCTGGATCGCGATGTCGTCAGGCTTTGGCCGATCGATCGGTTCGAGACTTGACGGTGGCATCGATGATGCAGATCAGGTTCATCATGCCCGAAACCGCGATGAACAGCGTGCCCAGTTCCGAGACGCGGCCCAGCGTCCGCAGTTTGGGCGGGCGCACGCCTGCGACCCTCTTGCCGCCGGGGCCGGTTTGGTCGGGCACGTACGCAAATCGTTCGCCGGTCTGGGGGTCTTGCTTGATGGGAACCGGGCGGCCCGTCTGCGGGTCACGGTACTCGTCGGGGCGCGCTGAGCGGATGAAGGTCTGCCCCTGAATCGTGTCCACCACTTTCAAGCGGTTTTGGTGAAGCCAGTCAGTGGCAAAGACGACCGGCCCGTTCCACATCTGTCCGTAGAACCAGAACCACAGGGGGTTTTCCTTGCGGTCAACGCTGTCGATCCCGCCAAAGAGCAATCCGGTTACATAAAGCAGCAGCACACCCAGTCCGATCAACAGGCCGCGCTTGCGATGCCCCAGGGAGTAGTGGCCCGCCCCGGGCAGCAGGAAGGCCAGTATTCCAGCCACGGGCTGGAGAGACTCGCGTGCGGTCGAGGCGGAGGTATCTTCGGTTCGGTTGTGGGTCGTCATGTGAGGGCAGGTGAGCAGAATCGTTTGGGCGGGTCGGAGTGGAGGTCAGCGGACCGCACAAGGCCGGTCGGGTTCAAGGACGGGAATCAGAGCGAGGAGGGTAAAGGGCGAATGAAGAGTAGAAAACGCGGGAGCCAGCACGCCCAAACCGCCGCGAAAGTGGGCAATCTAGTACCCACTTCTCCACCGCCTCGGCGCTATTGACACGCCGCCGCGATGCGGTAGTGTACCGCCACATTCGCCAGGCTCTCAGACCGGCCGCATGAGGGCTTGGCGAGGCGATGAAAATCGGCCCGCATCCGCGGTGTCGAGTGCAGTGGTGGGTGCCTATTTTGGATGACACAGGTCGGCCACAATCAACGCACGCTGGGCTCCAAGCCCACGGGGTCAGTGAGGGAATCAGGCATGAACGCAGCATCGAAGAGCACTGAGAGTTTCGAGTACTCGGAGTTGGATGATCTGCCCTGGGGCACGTCCGGTGGCACCGACGTCCTGGACGCCAAACGCTTCGACGACGATGACGATGAGGACGAAGACGCGGCCTTTGCGGGCGAATCGGCGAGCGACGAAGACGCCGAGTTTGAGGAAGCCGACGAGTTTGAGGATGATGACGAGGCCTTCGTCGACGGCGATGAAGAAGAGGATGAGTTGGTCGCCGAAGCAGACGACGAAGACGAAGAGTTCTGAGCCGTCCTTTTAAGCCACGTATCGGTCGGCGGCGGTGCCGTCCGAGCCACTCCCGCAGCGCAACCGCATGCGGTTGGCCACGCCGCGTGTGTCAGCAGGGGCCGGTCGGTTCTCGCCGGAGGCCGTGCGTTATGTCCAAGCAGCAGCACCGTCGCAGCACCGATCTGCCCTCACTCTCTGACGATGCCCTGAAGGCCCGTCGCTCGCACGAGAGTCGGCTTGCACTCACGCCCAACGCCCAGGTGGCAGCGTCATCCGAGACGCAGTCCAACCAAGCCCAGAACGCAACCGAGAAAGGCGACTCCCAAGCCTCTTCCCCCGATCGCCGCGCCCCGCTCGACCGGCGCGCCGAACTCGCGGCCGATCAGATCGACGCCGCGGAGTTTGAGACCGGCTTGGAGCGTCGGCGAGGGGTTGGTCGTCGACGCTCTGACTGGGCCCGCGCCGCGGAAGAGGGCGAGATGAACCAAGAGCAGTTCTTGTTCATCAAGGCCATCGACGGCTTCAAGCGCTCGAACGACGTGATGTATCCGACCTGGACCGACGTACTCGAAGTCGTCCGGCTGCTGGGCTATCGCAAAACGCTCGCGAGCGAACTGACGATCTCTGGCGCAGAAGACTGGACAGAGCAGGCCAGCACGCTCAGTGGCGTACGTGCCAAGCCCGGCCACCCAGAACAGCGTCGCAACGTGGCGTAAGACTGACCCTGTTGGAGCTTGGCATCAGGGACAAGACGTCCCGAGATTCGCCGACCAGTCGGCGTTGAAAGCCAACAGATCGAGCAGGTCGATCGCGCCGTTGCTGTTGTAGTCGCCCGGGCTGCCGGCCGTCACGGCCTGTCCAAGAAACTCTGACCAAGCCGACGTGAACGCCAGCAGATCCAGCAGATCGACCGCACCGTCCGCGTTTGCGTCGCCTGGGCAAGCACGCGGAAGCACCGCCAGCCACGCCTCAAACTGTCCCGAGGGGTTTCGACCAAACCCCGTCATGCGAGTGCCGTCGCCAGAGACGCCGGTGCCGTCGGTCAAGTCCCAGTTCTGCACCGCTGCCACGCCGCGCTCCAGCAGCACCTCTTTGATCGACCGCATCCCGCTCTGTGCCGTCCAGATCGTCGCAACGTTCACCGATCCGGACTTAGTGCCGCCGCCAACAACGACCTGACCGTCGTCAGACACCGCCGCTGCCGACGATCGAATGAATCCGTTCTCGATGCCCCCCAAAGGGAGGTAGCCCTGGGCCTCGGTCCACACAAACCCCTCAAAGTCATTTGGCCCCGTGCCCCGACCCACTACAAACTCGCCGGTGGCCGAAACGCCACGCGCAGTCGAGTTTGACGGCAGCGGCGGCAGGTCTCCGATTCCCGCCATCGGGCTGGGCAGCACCGCACGAAAGGCCTCAGAGGGCGAAAGCGAGCTGTACGAATACCCCACGACCGTTGAGCCATCGCACGAAACACCTTCAGCACGCGATGAGAACGGGCCGCCGGCCAAATCTCCCAACCCCGTCATCGTGGCCGTGCCCGAGGTCCACAAAAAGGCTTCAGAGGAGCCGTTGATGGAGCTCGAGACTCCGACGACGGTATTGCCATCGCATGAAACAGATGTCGCCCGGGAACTGAATGAACCACCGTTCAAGTCACCCAAGCCCGTCATGGTGTTGGTCGCCGCTATCCATCGAAAGGCCTCGAATCCCGCCGCAGATTGCGACACGCCGACCACCACCGAACCGTCCTGGTTCGCCGCATAGGCCCACGAATAGCTTGGGCCTCCCGGTAAATCGCCAAGCCCTTGAATCCCAGTGCTTTGTGTCCATCGAAATGCTTGCAAACCCGCCGTTGATTGCGAGTAGCCCACCACCGCCCTGCCATCGTGAGACATGCCATAGGGCCTCGAATCTACGGTCCCGCCCGGCAGATCCCCCAGCCCTTGAAACGAGGCCTGAGCGAGAGTGATCGAGGGCAGAATGAGCAAAGCGAGCGGGCAAACCACAATGAACTTCGGCATTTTGGGGGCTCACATGGCTGAAGGTGGGATCGGGAGGAAACCAAGCGACGCAACGGCGCAGTCGGCGTTTCTGAGAAATGGGACTCTTGAGCCCTTTCATACGAGCAGAGGTGGTCTGCGGTGGCAGTTTCAGAACAAAATTCTCGATACCGCAAGCCGACGCCTCGACCAGCGGGCCACTCGGGGACATTCGCCCTCACTCCGTGCCGACTCGATCACAGGGCGTCGTCGGTTGCTTCCAACCATGCCCGGCAGAGTTCACGCGTGATCGGGCCCGGCTCGCCGGTTCCGATCGTCGCTCGCTCGACATTGACGATCGGCAGCACGCCCCATGACGAGTTGGTCAGGAACACCTCGTCGGCTTCGAGCAGGTCGGCGACACCCAGCATTCGTGTCTTCATCGCGGCGTTCTTGAGTTCGCAACGGTGCCGCACCCATGCACGTGTGACTCCCGGCAGCACGGGCGAGGGCAGATAGCCCGGTCGGGCCGCCGCAGACTCGGCGGGTCGTTGCGCTGGCACTCCCGCCGCAGCTGTTTGCTCATCTGCACCCTCCGCTTCGGCTTGTCCCTCCTCGCCGCGAGCGATAGGCGTCAACACTGAGCCGTCCTTGACGACAAACACGTTGGAGACGCAGCCGCTGCAGAGATGGTTGGTGATCGTGAGCACGATCGACTCGGCTGCGCCCTTGCGAGACGCCAACTGAAGTTCGCGCAGCCGCCACCAATAGTTGAGCGTCTTGTGTCCCTCGCTCGGGTTGAAGGGGTTGGCCCGTGTGTCGGCGATGGTGGCCATGACACCCTTCTCGATCATCGCGCTGGGGTATCTCGTTGCGGGCTGAGCAACGATGAGGACCGTGGGGTCCACACCGCGCGAACGCTCGGCGGCGTCGCGAGCAAGCAGATTCAGGTCGCCGCCAGTGAGCGTGAGCCGGATGCGTGACCGTTGGAGGCCCGAATGACTGAGCGTCCGCATGACGGCCTGTTGCAATGCGGGTGAGTTCAACGAATCGGCGAGTCCGAGCGTTGCGGCCGAAGCGCACAAACGGTCGATGTGCTCATCAAGTCGGAAGATCCAGGGCTGTGCTGAGCTGCGCTCGTGCCCGCCCAGCATGGTCTCAAAGAGCCCTACCGAGTGCTGCAAGCCCGCATCAAACGCCGAAAGCCGGGCGTCCTCGGGGTCGTCGTAAAGGATGCCGTTGAGAAAGACTGCGGTGCGTGGTTGGTCGTCGTGATCAGTCATCGCGTCGGGTTACTCCTTCACGTCCAACCGTTGCAGCAATCGCGAACGAACGGTCTTGGCGTCGGCCTGCGTGCCCGAGGCGGTTGCCAGTTTCATCGCCGCGCCCACCAAGCGGCCCGCGGCCTGAATCTTCCCGTCTCGCACGTCCTGCGCGGCCTTCGGGTCGGCGGCGATGGCCTGATCGCACAGCACGTCGAGCGCCGCGTCATCGCGAACGATCACCAGCCCTCGATCGATCGCCGCGGCGCGTGCATCGGTGTTTGGAGCGAAAGACCCGCCGCGGCCGGGAGATTCGCCCGGTTCTTCTTCGATCTCGCAGAGCAGGCCAAAGAGCTCGTCGGCGCTTGCGGCGCTCAGTTCGCCGCGCTCGCGCATCAGCACGATCGAAGAGATCTGCTCGGCGGTTGGTCCGAGATCGGAAACCAGAACGGACTGAGCCGTTGCGCCGGATCGCCCCGCCGCTTCGGCCCGCCGAATCCGCACCGCGCTCCGCTCATTGGCTCGCTTCAGGCCCCATTGCAAGAGTGCGTTGGCCGCCAGTTTGCCAGCCCGCAGCGCATCAAGACCACTCTCGACGCTCAATCCAACAACAGACTCGAACAGGTCCGAGACTGTCCGCTCATCGACGAGCGCGGCGGCATCCTTCGGCCCAAGACCAAACTCACGCACGTAGTGTCGCAATCGATCCAGCGGCAGCACCGGCAGTCTCGTCCGCACGCGCTCAAGCCACGCTCTATCGACAATGACCGGCACCAGGTCGGGGTCCGGAAAGTATCGGTAGTCATGCGCGTCTTCCTTCTCGCGCTGGATAAACGTCTCGGCTCGCGCATCGTCCCAGCCGCGTGTAGATTTCGAGCCAGGCCCGAACTCCTGTCGATCTGTCAGCCAGCGCCCGGGCTGCTCGCGCAGTTCATAGTCGATCGCCGCGCCCACGGCCTTGAACGAGTTGAGATTCTTTACTTCGGTGATCGGCGTGCGGACAAGCCGACCGTCGTCGACCGTGAGTTCGGCGTTGATGTTCGGCTCGAAGCGGATGTGTCCCTTCTGCATGATGCCGCTCGTGGCACCCACGAACCGACAGATATCGCGCAGCAACTGGCAGAAGGCCACAACCTCGTGCGCCGATCGAAAGTCGGGCTGGGTCACGATCTCGAGCAGCGGTGTGCCCGCGCGGTTGTAATCGGCCAGCGTGCCGGCGGGGCCAGCGCTGTCGGCTTCGTGATGCAGCAGTTTGCCCGCGTCCTCTTCCAGGTGTGCACGCACAATGCCGATCCGCCGTGGGAGCGACGCCGTCAGCGAAGACTGGCCAACGAGCGCTTCCAGATCGATCCGACCATCGGGCGTGATCGGTGGCAATTCGACCGAACCATCGAAGCACAGCGGCAGTTCATACTGGCTGATCTGATAGTTCTTGGGAAGGTCAGGATAGAAATACCCCTTGCGGTCCCACACGCTCCGCTCCCCGATCCGGCAGCCCAGCGCCAGACCGACGAGCATCGACAGTTCGACCGCTGCACGGTTCATCATGGGCAGTGCGCCGGGCAGCGCAAGCACCACCGGATCGATCAGCGTGTTGGGTTCGGCATGCTCGTGCTCTGCGTGAGCGATGTTCGGCGCTGAGGTGAACATCCGCGTGCGGGTGCGAAGTTCAACATGAACCTCAAGCCCGATGATCGGTCGAACGGATTGGATGGTGGGCGTGCGCACGCGGCTGGATGGTACTGCCCGCGATCAAGGCCTGTCGAGAGCGGCGATTCCCACAGTCTCCACATCGTCTGTATCTACCGCGCCCGAAACGCTCTAGACTTCGGCCCGCCGCACACCCGTCTGCGTGGTGTCGACTCTGAATCCATTGCCTTCTCATCTCAGTTCCGGAGTGTTCCATGTTCAACTCGGTCAAACTCGTCCCGGCCCGGCGTGGTCGCACCGCTTCTGCTCGGCCCGATGCACTGGTCATCGGCGTCTTTACCGACAAAAAGCTCGAAGCGTCGATCCGAGCGTTCGACAAGGACAAGTCCATCGCCGCGGCGGTTGAGCGAGCCGAATGCACCGGCGAGGTGGGCAAAATCGCTGAAGCGTTTCCGTCCGGCGCGTCGGCGGTTGCCAAGCGCGTAATCATCGTCGGTCTGGGCAAGCGAGAGTCATTCAAGCCAGCGTCATTGCGCGGTATTGGCGGCACAATCGGGCGGCGACTGGCCGCGACCAAAGACAGCAAAGCTGCGCTGGCGCTGCACGCCGCGGTCGAGTCGATCAAGGGTGCCGACGTGGAGCACGCCGGTCGGTGTCTGGGCGAGGGCCTGGGGCTGATCGCGTGGGACTTTCTCGCAACGCGCTTTCGCGGGTCAGCCAGCGCGGACAAAGCCAAGGCCAAGAAAGTCGATCTCGCGCTCTCGTGCGACGATGAGGGCTTTGCCGCGGGTATGGAGTATGGGTTGGGCCTGGCCGCTAGCGTGAACATCGCTCGCGATCTCTCAGAGACGCCGCCCAACGTGTGCGTGCCGTCATATGTTGCCGATCAGGCCAAGAAACTGGCGCGCCAAACGGGCCTGAAGTTCTCGATCATCGAAGGCCCCGCGCTGCTGCGCGAGAAACTGACCGGACTGGTCAACGTTGGCAAGGCGAGCGAGAACGCGCCGTGTCTGATCCGGCTGGAGTACGCACCACGCGGCAAGGCGACGTCCAAGCCCATCGTGTTTGTCGGCAAGACCATGACCTACGACAGCGGCGGCCTGTCTCTCAAGATCAACAACAGCATGGTGGGCATGAAGCGAGACAAAGACGGCGGCTGCGCGGTGCTTGGCGCCATGCACGCGATCGCAACGGTGGTGAAGCCCTCTCGACGCGTCGTGGCCTATCTCGCCGCGGCGGAGAACTCGATCTCTGACGAGGCCTACCGGCCCGACGACGTGCTGACTTTCCGCAACGGCGTGACGGTGGAAGTGACCAACACCGACGCCGAAGGGCGATTGGTTTTGGCCGATGCCCTGGTCTACGCCTGCGAGAAGGACAAGCCCGCCTGCATCGTGGACATGGCCACGCTCACCGGCGGCGTGGTCACGGCGCTCGGTTCGTCCTTTGCGGGCATGTTCTGCGAGGACCAGAAACTGCGCGATCGGCTCGCGACAGCGATGGACACCAGCGGCGAGCGTTGGTGGCGTTTGCCCATGGACCAAGAGTATCGCGACATGATGAAGAGCCCCATCGCCGACATCTTGAACTCGAACCCCAACCGCAAAGCGCACCCGATCCAGGGTGCAGCGTTCCTCTCGTACTTCGTTGAGGCGGGCGTGCCCTGGGCTCACATCGACATCGCGGGCGTTCATGCAAGCGACGCCGATTCGGGCTGCTTCGTGCGCGGCTCAACGGGTTGGGGAGTGCGATTGATGGCCGACTTCGTGGGCAACTGAGCGCAGCGTTGCCTGCGCATGTTCCGCACCTTCACAGTGGCGCAGACATTGCGACTGGGCGATGTCCGTTCGCTTCGCCCGGTACGGATGGTCTGAAGCTGTTCAACGACTGCCACGCCGGTGCGCTGCTCGATGGCCGAAGCGTCGGCGACGGCACCTGTGGCCAGGCAGCGCCTCCCCCCGCAGATCGGATCATCCGATCCGACTCCGCCGGGACCGCGCTGGCGACGTCCGAATAACTCGCTTTCTTCCATACATGGCGCGCCCGCCTCAAGTCCTCCCACGATTCTGACGACCGAGAACAAGTCCCATCTTGCTCTCGCACAGGAGGTCGTCATGCGCCGTCGTCCCGCACATTCGTTCCAGCACTCACAGCCCACTCAGTTTGAAGCACTCGAACCACGCTGCCTGCTGGCCAGTCTGCCGCTGGTCTCGATGATGCAGACCGACCGAATCGCCTCGGAAGAGGGCGACGGAATCGACATCGCCCGCTTCGGCGTCAAGCGAACCGGCTCTCTCGCCGAGCCACTGACGGTGTTTTACTTCGTGGGTGGCAGTGCCACAGCCAACGAGGACTACATCGGTCTTTCCGGAACGATCCGCATCCCCGCCGGCAAACGCTTCGCCAAACTGCCCATCATTCCGATCGATGACTTCGAGGTCGAAGGCCAGGAGTTTGTCCGCATCACGTTGCAGCAAGACCCCGGCAAGTACGTGATCGACTTCGACGATGAGGCCAGCCGAACCGCGCGCATCACCATCAACGAAACCGACGTCACACCCATCGTTCGGCTTCAGATGCCGGATCGGGATGCCACGGAGTTCGGCCCGAACAACGGCCTGTTCGTCTTCACGCGGACTGGCCCGCTCGAACTCCCGCTCACCGTTCAACTCCGCGTCAACGGTTCCGCAAACGGGCTTGCCGAGCGTGGCCCGCTGGACTATGTGCCGCTGCCCAGCTCCATCCACTTCGCTGAGGGTGTCGATCGGATCGAACTCGAACTTGACGCGCTCAATGACAATCTGCTCGAGGGCAACGAGACCGTGCGCGTCCGCATCCTCGCCTCAAACCGTTATGACCTGGACACGAGCGACCCCCGAAACTCCGTCGCGACCGCCATCATCCGCGACCGGCCCCTCGTCACCGTCTTCACCATCGACCCCGTGGCGACCACCGACCCGAGCGACACCGGCATGTTCTTGGTCCACCGCACCGGCCCGCTGAACGAGGAACTGAGAGTGAATTTCTCCCTGGGCGGCAGCGCAGTACGGGGCAGCGACTTCCTTGATCTGCCCGCCCAACTGGTCTTTGCCCCGGGCCAGGCCTTGGCTCGCGTCGAGATTGTCGGCCTGAACACGCGGATCACCGATCCGTTCCGCACCGTTCGGTTCGCGCTTGAAGGTCGGCCAAGATACAACCTGAACGTGGCGGTGCCGCAGACCACCTTTGCCGAGGTCCGGATCTATGACGATTCGTTCGGCGCGGTGATCTGAGCCGGGCTGCATCTCTCACGCTGAGGGCGTGTTTCCTTGACAGGCCGGTGCCGCCCGTGCCACCCGTGCGCGCTCATACTCCACCCAAAACAACCGGCAAGGGGGGGAAGAACCGCGACCACAGGCGTACCATCGCGCTCCGACCGGAGCCGTATTGATGCCGCACATTATCGCTGAACCCTGCATCGGAACCAAGGACACCTCATGCGTTGAGGTCTGTCCGGTCGATTGCATCCATCCCACCAAGAACGAGCAGGACTTCGGCAAGGCCGACCAACTCTTCATCGACCCCGACACCTGCATCGATTGCGGCCTCTGTGTCGACGAATGCCCCGTCAAGGCGATCTTCCCGGAAGAAGACTTGCCCGGCGAATGGAAGAGTTATGTCCAGATCAATCTGGACTACTACAAAGCCACTTCCTGATCGCGCTCCGGCTCGACCCTCGGCCCGAGGCCGTTCGTGGATCGACCCCAAGCAGCGAGCGTCGCAGACGTTGCTGGCATTTGGCAACATCCGTGAAACGGCTCAGCGATCCAATCGATAGAGCGACGCTTCGTACCGCCCAAACCGGAACGTCTCGACCAACGTCAGGCCAGACTCTCCCACCCAGTTTGTGGCTTCGTCGGTCCGCAACAGGGCGTAGACGGCCCGATCGCCAAACCACGAGAGTGTCGATTCATCCACGGGTTTCGCCCACACCGGGTCTAGCCCCGACGAGGCACGCTGGGCATACAGCAACAAGTCCGGACGGGCCTCGATCACCCCGTTGGCTACGACCACCGCCGATGATTGAGTGCTCGATCCAGCGTGCAGCACACGCTTCGAAGAGTCGGCCGCAACGATCGCGGCGATCCGCTCGCCGATCTGCTTGGTGATTCGTGCCTCAGAACGATGCGTGTACAAGTAGGCGACTGCCACCGCGCTCAGCCCCAGAACCAGTGGCCAGGCAGCCGGATGCCCCAGCAGAAGGAACCGACCCACCCGGCGTACCCGGCCTTCGCTGCGTGGCTGATGAGTTTCCGCGCGAGTCCCCGCCGCCGGTTCAGCCACTCCCGCCGCAGTGTGTTCAGGCCAGACCCGAGCAAACCAGTACCCCACCAGCGGGAACACCAGCCCGATAGCGGGCAAGGCGTATCGCGGGTTGCCGATGCCCAACGCGCTATACAACGCCATAGCAAGCAGCCACGACATCCATAACGCCGTCACCACCGCGAATGATCGATCGGCCCTCGCTTCATTGGGACCGCCGCGATTGCGCAACCCCCACTTTGTAAGAATCGGCATCAGCAACGCAAGGCCGGCGGGTAGCGCTGCGATCCAGGCGCTCGGCAAGAGCAAAAACGTCCGCAGTGGCCGCTCCCAAAGGAACGACCCGTCCTCCGTCACGGCGTTCGGCGAAGCCGAATGCGTCCACGCCTTCCACGTCAGCCACGCCGCCAATCCGCCACCAACCAGCAATGCGATCAGCACAAACGGTCGGCGGAGTACGCGGCCCACCCCGCCGAATCGAAACGTCAATGCCAGCCCCACAACCACCACCGCCGCCAGCACCGGCACTCCCGCCGCACCTTTGCTGATGACCGTCGCGAAGGTACCCACTCCAACCATCACCACGGCAGCGAATTTGTCCATCACCGAACTGCCACCAAGCCCTTCGCCTTCGGGGCGGGCCTTGAACACCAGAGCGTGCAAGAGACCGAGCGCAGCGATCTGCGTGCCCACAACACAGAGCATCTCGATCTCAGCACTTCGGCCCCAAGTCCATAACGCCGGTGCAACCGCCTGCGAAAGTCCCGCCGCGAAGCCCGCACGCGGGCCAAACCAGCGCACGCTCACACCCCAGCAGCACAGCACACCGACCG
>JBGSRG010000295.1:0-3396 GCA_041737685.1 Phycisphaerales bacterium
TTCGGCATCCCCGGCTGCTGCGGCGACTACGCCGGGCACCGCTGGGCCGGGCACTGAGCCGGCTCGCAAGGATGTTCGGGGTGATGGCACCGCGGGTGCTGAGAACCGGCCGATGCAGGACGAGATCACGCCTGAGTTGAACCGGAGTGTTGAGCGCGGGCTGGCGTGGCTTGCGGCGCAGCAGCAGGGCGATGGCTCGTTCGGCGAGGGCCGGTATGGCAAGAACATCGCGGTGACGAGTCTGTCGTGTCTGGCCTTGATGGCCGACGGCAATCTTCCGGGTCGAGGGCGATATGGCGCGCAGGTCGAGCGCGGGTTGGACTTTGTGCTGCAGAGCAGCACCGAGACGGGGCTGTTGACCTCGGACGCGAGCAACGGCCCGATGTATGGGCACGGCTTTGCGGCGCTGTTTCTGGGTGAGGTGTATGGCATGACGCAGGGCGGCGGCGACACCGAGCGGAGTCGGCGCGTGCATGAGGCGCTGGTCCGGGCGTGCGAGTTGATCGAGCGTAGCCAGAACGCAGAGGGTGGCTGGCGGTACAACCCGGTGCCCTATGACGCGGATGTTTCGGTGACGATCTGTCAGATCATGGCGCTGCGATCAGCGCGCAACGCCGGGCTGGACATCCCCAAGCAGGTCATCGATCGTGCGGTTGAGTATGTGCGGCAGTGTCAGAATCCCGACGGTGGGTTCAAGTATCAACTGTCGAGCGGGTTCTCGGCGTGGCCGCGGAGCGCTGCGGGCGTTGCCTCGCTGCAGTACGCGGGCATCTACGACGACGAGTCGGTGCAGCGCGGTGTTGAGTACTTGCTGACGACTTCGCTGCCAGGGGCGAGCAACATTCCCGCCGCGCACTACTACTACGGGCACTACTACGCGGTGCAGGCGATGTATCTGGCGGGGGGCGATGCGTGGCAGCGCTGGTGGCCGGCGACGCGTGCGGAGTTAATGTCGAAGCAGTTGGACGATGCGAGTTGGGCGGATCCGAGCGTTGGTCCGGCTTATGGGACGTCGATGGCGCTGATCGTGCTGCAAATGCCCAAACGATTGCTGCCGATCTTCCAGAAGTAGAACGATGTATGGGGCGCGGGCCGATTGCGCGATGGATCGTCGTGTTGGGGTCGATGAGTGTGGGGGCCGGGTTGAAGTTGAACGTCCCAGCGTGGGCGCAAACGGGAAGTCATGCAGCAGCCGAGCGTTCATTTCGAGCCGTCCTTTGCCGGGCCATTGCGATGGTTGGGGCTGGTGGCCGGTGTCTCGGCGGTGCTTGCGCTTTCGACGGTACCGCTGGGCGCGATGGCTCAACCGGCGGGCGCGCGAACGGAGCCTTTCGCACCGGCGCGGGCAGTCGCGGGTGCGCCCAGCCCGGCGGAATCTAGCGGTGCGGTGTGGTTTGTTCTGCTCGACCGTGAGTTGCACGCAACGCCCGCGATGGTGAGTTCGATCACGCTTCGGGCCGATGCTCCCGGAGAGATTCGGACTGTGGATGACCGTGGCCCGGAGCGGCGTCGATCGTTCCAAGAACTGTCGGCGGTTGCGCCGGGCGGCTTTGCGCGTCGTTCGAGCGAAGAGAGCATGGACGACACCGAACTGCCTGACGAGCGCGGCTCGATACCGCGCGGGCGAGCGACTGCTGGCTGGATTGAACTGACCGACGGCCAGATTCTTTCGGGCACGTTCGATCGTGCGGATGAGTCGGGCGAACAGATCGAGTGGACCTCAGCGCGCGCGGGGTCGTTCCGTTTTTCGCTGGATCGAATCCGGCGCATGGCTAGCGCAAGCGCCTCGAGCGATGGGCTTGTCGGGTCGAAGATTCTGGACGATGGCGTGAGCGATGTGCTTCGGCTGAACAACGGCGATGTGTTGCGCGGGTTTGTGGAGCGAATCTCGACCAACGCCAGCGGCCTTTCGCTGATTCATCTTGAGAGCGAGGGGCGCAGCACGCAGATTCCGTATGGCTCGGTCGCGGAGATGGTGCTTCAGTCGCCCAACGCGCCGGCTTCGCGCACGGCTGCGATGACGGGCGTGGGGCAGGACAGGCCGATTGCACGCGTGCGGTTGAGTGATGGATCAAGCCTGCTTGCGGGCGGCATCTCCACGGTTCGATCGATTGGCGGGCCTGTTCGGCTCTCGTTGTCGGTGCCATCGCTGCGGAGTGCTTCGATCGCCGACCCGACCTCGGACGTGTCGTCGGTGATGGTCGATCTTGCGGACGTTTGCTCGATCGTGCCGTTGACTTCCCGTTTGGTTGCGCTGTCAGCGTGCCCGATCGTTCGGCACGAGCCGACGGCCGATCGGCGGCGTGCGATGCCGGTGCGAACCCCAGCGCTTGCGCCTGCGGTGGCCGCGATGACGCTGGGCGCAGCGCCGATCAGTTTGGATGGGCCGTGCGTTGTGGAGTGGGTCGTGGATACAGAAGTGCTGGGCACGGGTCAGCGAGCGTCGCATGTTTCCGGGCGAGTTTCGTTGCTTGCCGGTGCATCGCCGTGGGGCGATTGCCGGGTGCGGCTGGAGTGGTTGAACGACGGTGAAACGGCGGCGCAGCGGGCGGTGGTGCTGGCCGAAGCGCGTTTGACGTCGGATCGGCCGTGGGTCGAGTTGAACGCGCCGATTCCGAGTGTTTCGACGGGTGCGAGAGCGGCGCCGGCATCTCAGCCCGCGCGGCTGCGATTGACGGTTGAGGCCGGGGCGTTTGGCCCGGTTCGAGATGGTGTGGTGCTGGAAGAGTTCCTGATCCTGATGCGCAATGGCTGACCGCTTGGCGCGAGGATCACTTGGCGGCGATTGTCGATGCTTTGCCGGACTCTTTGGGGTGTGATGAAGGGCTACTGAGCGAGTGCTCAGCCGCCGCGACGTTCATCGACTTCGACGGTTGAGGCGGCCTTGCGCTCGGTGCTAGCGTCTGGCGATTCAGCGGCTTGGATCTCAGCGCGGATCGCTTCGCGCAGTTTGGGGATCACACGGAGTGTGTGCTCACAACGCTGCTTTGGGGTTCGGCCAAAGGCGTCGAGTTCGCGCGGGTTGTCGCTGGCGGTCTGCAATCGCTGACGCATGATGTTCTCGTCGTCGTCGAGTCGCTTGAGTTCTTCGACCATGGTCCGTACGGGCGGCAGGTTGAAGTCGAGCCAGCCGTCGGGCTGTGCGAAGCCTCGGCGGCGATCGACGACGATGACGTTGCCGTTGCGGACGATCTGGCCCTGATTGATCCAGCCAGCGCCGATCATGCCCATGCCGCCCATGGCGTCGGGCAGACCGGCCTCACCCGAATCGGGTTCGAGCGGTTGTCCCGCCCCGCCAGCGCCCAGAATCTGTGGGGACGAGCGGCCGGTGATCCGGGCCAGGCGTGCCTCTTGGGCGGCGTCCTGCTGCGTCCACGCGTCGGTGGGCCAGGCGAG
>JBGSRG010000313.1:0-7732 GCA_041737685.1 Phycisphaerales bacterium
CGCCGGCTCGCTGGCTCGCGAGCGGTTGGCTTTGCTGGCCGTGGCCTTCACACCGCTAGCGCGTTCACTCGCCGAAGTGCGAAGAGCACTCGCGTCTGGATCGTCGAGTGATGCCAGATACGCACGCTCAAGCCGACCCACGACCTCGGCCGTCCATCGCAGCGGCGGCCGGGCAAGCAATCGCCGGGCGTAGGCCGTGGAAGATGGATCAACCAGCACGCGACACCACGCCAGCACGTCCTGCACGCCGGGGTCGTCAGCGGCCTCTGCAGCGAACGACGTATGAACGGAGATGCCCTCTTCGCGGAGCGCTGCGCTGATGGGCGAGACGTGCGAGTTGCTTCGCACCACTACGGCGAAACTCGCCACCTGGTCTGTTTGGCCCGCATGGCTCGCTCGGCCCGGCTCATCGCCAGACCCTTCGTCGGACCTTGGGGCCTTCAAGAGGCGGTGGGAGTGCAGCCGCACCAGCGCAGCGATCGCCTGCGCGTCCTGCTTGTCGTCGTCAAGCACAACGGCCAGAACTCCAGCGGGAAACGGCGGGGGCGGCGGTTCGGCGTTGTGCCCTGCCGCGACAATGCGCTTGTCGGGCTTGAAGCGGTGGTGCGCACGTGCGATCACCGCCGAGGACAAGTCAACGATGACATGGCTTGATCGATAGTTCTCAGAGAGTTCGATGATCGGCACGTGCGTTTCGGGCGAAGGCCGCCACAGAAAGTCCATGCGAGAGAAGGCGCGATCATCCGCGCCGCGAAAGCCATAGATCGACTGATCGTCGTCGCCCACGACGCACAGATCCGGCGGATGGACGCTCGAAGGCGGCACCACGCCGCGGAGCAACTCGATCTGTGCCGGATTGGCATCCTGAAACTCGTCGACCACGACGTGCCGCCACTCGGAACGAAGAATCGTTCCCGCGCGAGACGCGGGATCGTTGAGCAGTCGTATGGGCAGGTTGATGAGATCGCTGAACGAGACGAGGCCGAGGATCCGTAGCGTGGCTTCGTAGACCGCGTACACCCGCGCTCCGTCTCTGAAGATGTTCATCCGCTCGTGATCTGCGGCCAGATCTGCCTCGTCGACGGGCTTGTCCGCCGAAGATCGACCCGCGTCCAATCGCTCGCGCCACAGGTCCAGAAACGCGGTGGCGGTTTCGGGAAAGACCGCCATCTCGCCCCACTTGTCGATCTGCGATTCGGCGATGCGCACCGCCGCATCCAGCCCGTAGGCCCGGCTTGTGTTGAAGGCGTCAACCTCTCGGATGATTCGACGCAACAGACGAGTGCGCTGCGCCGAGTCGATCAGCCGATGGTTGCTCGGACCAAACCCCCCCGAGCGGACAGTTCTGGCGCGAATCTCTGAAGCGATGCGCTCGGCCAAGGCGTGCGTCTGCGCACTCTCGCTCCGCTTGAGCGTGTCGCCAAAGCGCTGGACAATCCGCAAGCCCAGCGCGTGGAAAGTCGAAGCCCAGACTCGGTCGGCACGCGAAGCGCCGATCAGTTCGCGCAATCGCTCTCGCATCTGCTCGGCGGCCTTCACGGTGAAGGTGACCGCCACGATCGACTCAGGTTCGGCGTTGCGTTCGCTGATCAGGTGCGCGATGCGGTGCGTGATGACGCGGGTCTTGCCCGTGCCCGGCCCGGCGAGCACGATCAATGGCCCATCGGCGAACTCGACCGCACGTTGTTGGGCGGGGCTTAGACCATTACTGCTGTGGGTGTCCAAGATCACGCCGGAGCGTACCACGCACCGCGACCCGCAGCAGGACCAGAACCATGTCTAAATGGACGCTGGAACCCGCCACTGTTCAACCCGTAACCGTTCGGCCCATCAACGAGCCCGCTCCTGTCGCGATCACTTCTTCAGCGCATTCGTCAGGCCGGGTACATGATCAGCGCCCTCGGGAACGGCGATGCTCGATCCCTTGAACGCATCGCCGATCGGCTCTGACCGCCCGCCCAGATGCTCGGCCAGAAAGGCCTCCGCCACGGCGTAGAAACTCATCCGATTCTGTGGGCGAGCAAATCCGTGGCCCTCATCGGGATAGAGCACATAAGTGACCGGCAGACTCTTGGCCTTCATCGCCGCGACAATCTGGTCCGCTTCGGGCTGCTTCACGCGCGGATCGTTCGCGCCCTGACCGATCAGCAGCGGCTTGTTGATCCGCTCCACGAAGTTCAAGGGCGAGCGAGCGTTGAGTGCTGCCCGACCCTCGTCGGTGCGATGGTCGCCGCCGATGCGAAGGACCATGAGGTCCATCACCGGCTTCCAATACTCTGGGACGCTCTGCAGCAGCGTGACCAGGCTTGAAGGGCCGACAATATCGACGCCGCACGCGAACACGTCGGGCGTGAACGTGAGACCCACGAGTGTGGCGTAACCCCCGTAGCTACCGCCATAAATCGCCACCTTTGACCGATCGGCGATGCGCTGATCCACCGCCCAGTTCACGGCGTCGAGCAGGTCGTCGTGCATCTTGCCGGCCCATTCGCCGTTCGCCGCGTTGAGAAACTTCTTTCCAAAGCCTGTTGAGCCTCGATAGTTCACGCTCAGCACGGCGTAGCCGCGATTGGCCAGCCACTGATGCTCGGGATCAAGGCCCCACGAGTCGCGCGCCCACGGCCCGCCGTGAACGTTGAGCACCATCGGCAACGGCCGATCCGGGATGCCGTTGCCGTCGGTGTCGCGAGCGGTCGGCACGGTGTAGTACACCACCATGTCCATGCCGTCGCGCGTTTTGATGACCGCGTGATTCATCGGCGCCAGCGGCAGCCGCTCAAGCTCAGGACGATTGGCAAACAAGAACGTCATCGAAGGTGCGGCTTCGGCCCCGGCGAGTTGGCCACGGTCATAGAGGTACGTCTTCGCAGGCCCATCGTCCTCAGCAAAGACCACCGTCCAGAATCGATCATCCTCAGAGCGGCTGGTCACAAGCAGATCGCCCGCGACGTTGGTCTTCCGCAAGAACTGAAGGTCCTGCACCAGACTCATGCCGACCAGATACCAGCGAGAGCGCTCGTTCTCCCCCTCAACCGCTTGCACGCGCCGGGTCTTGGGATTGATGAGCAGCGCGCCAACGTCCGAATCATCCAGACCCAGCAGCAGCGTGCGCTTGCCACTGGTCATGTCCACTTCATACGCCGCAGAGGTATCGCGCCCATCGCTCGATGTGATGGTGAGAATGTTGCCCGTCGTGTCAAAGCCGTTGATGGCGGTGTTGGCGGTGTCCTCCATCGCGATGCTCATGAACGCGGGTGCGCCCTCGACCACCTTGCCCGCCTCGTCGAGTTTCAGAACCTCGATTGCACCGGCGGGGGTGACACGGCTGGCCAGCCGCACCTTGAAGTCCAGATCGAGCGTCAGTTCTACCCAGCCGTCGTTCTGAAACAGCATGGAGCGCTCGCCCGTGACGATGTTCACGCGATACAGATCGTGGAGCGAAGGAATGCGATCGTTCAGACCCAGCACCACCTCATCGGGAAACTTGGGTGAGAGCATCGCGATCTCGGCTCGCACGCCCTCCAGCGGCGTCAGGTCCTGCTTCTTCCCGGTCTCGATATCGACGCTGTAGACACGGAAATTCTCGTCGCCGTTGGCATCGTCAACGTACAAGATGTGCTTGCTGTCATACGCCCAACTGAAACCCGCCACGCCACGCTGGGCGTTGTCGGTCAGCGGCCGTGCCGCGTCAATCTCGGTCGCCGGGCATACATGAACATTCAATGCCCCCTTGTGCGGCGCAAGAAATGCGAGGTGTTGGCCATCGGGCGAGATCGTGCCCCGGGCACGCTCGGGATCGCCGAAGAGCACCGACCGCGGGATGAGTGAGACGTCAGTGCCCGCAGGCATCCCTCCTTCGCCGGGCTTTGGATCAGCGGCCTGGTTGTCGATCATCTGGGCCAGCCCCACGCCGGCGGGGATCAAACAAGACAGCACCGCCGCGAGCAGCAATACAGGCAGGCTCAGGAGCGATGCGCCGGTTCGGTTCGCGGGTCGAGCCGTAGCGCTCGTGCCGTAGGGGATCACACTGCCGAGACGATGGGACGTGGGCGAGCGATAGAGCGTGCAGGGCTGAGGCATGGGATGTCGGTCCTTGAAGCGAACAGGGAATTGAGACGTTGTTGGTATCGGGGGGCGGGGACGCAGGGAGAACGGGAAGGGGGCAGATCGATGCGGTCCGGAGTCACTGAAACTCTGCGAATCGGCCTCGGATCGGCCTCCTATGGGGGGCCGCAGGGCTGAGATGATACGGGTCGAGGCCCGCTGACGGGTTTGGCTGCGGCGCGGGTGGGCGTTTGGCGGGGGCCTCGTCTGTACTTCGTCGGGGCCTGATCGAGTGCTTGCCCTTCGCTGGATGCAAGTCCAATTCTGGGCTTTCAAGTAATGCTTGTCGATGTTATAACCGCCTATCACGGAACGGGTTGCAACCCCCTCTTTCCCGACTCAGCACGTCCCCAAGGCCCGCATTCGGTGCGCACAGGCTCGCAAAGGCCCTTGTTGGGCCGAATTGAGCCAATTGAATCACGGCAGCCAGCATCTGCCAACGATCTGCCTCCTGTCACCCGACGTATAGGTAGAACATCCTGGCAACGATCGGCCATTCGTTTGTTTCACCCTCCCGGCCTCCTCGGCCCCCCGCCCTCAGTCGCGGCCACATCTTCGTCAAAGGCTCACCATGAACGACATCTCTCGCGTGCTTCGCGCGGCCGCATGGCGGATCGGGATCAACGGATTCTCCTTTGCGCTCTGCGCTGCGGTCAGCGCGGCCCTTGTCTGCGCCTTGGTCCTTCGCGTCGTGCAACGCGTCGTCATCTTCCCGGTCGATTGGATCGCCGTGGCCACTTGGTCGGCCGTTGGCTGTGTTGTGAGCGCGATCATCCTCGGCGTGATCTTCCGGCCGCGCGCCAAGCAAGTTGCGCTCCGAGTCGATGAGGGTGCCAACCTGCGCGAAGCGCTCTCCACCGCCCTCTGCGTGGCTCAAGATCAGAACCCCTGGTCGCGCGCCACAGTGGAATCTGCGGCCCGCTCAGCGCGGGGCGTGCGACTCTCGACAGCGGTGCCCTTCGAGGGTCCGCGTTTTTGGCCCGTGCCGCTCTCGCTGGCTCTGGCGTTCGCCGTGGTGTACTTCGCCCTGCCCAATCTCGACTTGTTCTCACGAAAGGGCGAACTTGCCAAAGACAAGGACCGTGCGCTCGCCGTGGTTGCGGTGCAGCAGCAGACACTCGAAATCAAGCAAAAACTCGAGCAGATGACGCAGAAACTCGACCTCGAGCCAGACGCCGAGCCCGCAACGCCCAGCGGTCGGCCCGACGATCGCGACCCCGAGGCGATTCGGCGCAGCGCCATCAAAGAACTCACCAAACTCAGCGACAAACTCCAGCAGGTCAAGCAATCCGAGAACGCGATGAAGTTGGACGCGACCAAGAGTGTGCTTTCAACGCTCAAGCCGCCGGGCGAGCAGACGAGCGAACTCTCCAAGTCGCTCGCTGACGGCAACTTTCAACAGGCCAAACAAGACCTCGAGCAGATGCTTAACAAGATGAACGAGGGCGAACTCTCGGCCGCCGACAAGCAGGCCATCAGCGAACAACTCGAGAATCTCGCCAACCAGATCAAGAAGGCCGCGGCGAATCAGGAGTCTTTGGCCAAAGAACTCGAGAAGATGGGGATCGATCCAAAGGCCGCGACCGATCCGCAAGCGCTCAAGGACGCGATCAAGAACGCGCCGAACCTGTCGCAGGAGCAGAAGGACCAACTGGAGAAACTCGCAAACTCCAGCCAGAAGGCAGGCGAGTCGCTCTCCTCCATCGCCGAGGCCATGAACCAGATGGCTCAGGAGTGCCAGAACCCCGGCCAGGGCAAAGAGGGCGAACAGTCGAACAGTGGCCAGCAGCAGCAGGGCGAGCCCGGCGAACAAGGCCAGCAGAGCGAGGGCATGCAGGCGGCGTCGGAGTCGATGTCCGGACAGTTGAGCGAACTCGAACAGATCGCGATGGAAATGGAACTCGCCGATGCAGCGCTCTCAGAGTGCGAAGGCGGGATGCAGGCGCTTGGAGAGGGCGCAGGCCAGTGCGATGGCATGGGCGAGGGCATGTCCTACGGCGATGGCGACGGCACGGGCCAGTACAGCGAAGGCGACATTGTGAGCCAAGGCAGCGGACAAGGCGGGCCGGGCCGCGGCAAGGGCGGCAGCATGGGCGAATCCGCTTCGGGATTCGAGACCAGCAAGAAGATCGATAACAAGAACCAGACCAGCAAAGGCCCAATCGTGGCGTCAAGGCTCGTTGAGGGCGAAGCGATTCTCAACGAGTCGTCCGCGGCGTTCTCTACCGCCGTGAGTGTGGCACAGGGCGAAGTTGCAGAGGAAATCTCCTCGAACGTCATCCCCAAAGACCGTCACGAGGCCGTAAAGAGATACTTCGGTTCGTTGAAGAAAGATGCCGACAAGCGCGATGCCAAAGCTAAGCCGCCAGAAGCCGCCAAGCCCACCGAAGCGGCCAAAGACGCGAAGTAGTCAGCCCTGAGAGTGTCCTCTTCAATCAAGCAAAGGACCCGATCGCTCAAGTGTTTCCATCAGTCTTGTGGTACAATCTTGACGGGCCGTTTCCCGAACTTTGCACTCGCTTTGCACTTGAAATGCCACTTGAAA
Source organism: Phycisphaerales bacterium (assembly GCA_041737685.1). Classification (GTDB taxonomy): domain Bacteria; phylum Planctomycetota; class Phycisphaerae; order Phycisphaerales; family UBA1924; genus JAHBK01. The sequence goes on from JBGSRG010000313.1 coordinate 6,650, forward strand.
TGCCACTTGAACCGCACCACACTCGGCTGCATTGATCGCCGCAGTCTCATCCGCACCACGCCCCGTGTGCTGTGTGCGGGCCTTTGCACAGCAACCCTTGTTTTAACTGGTTGTGATGACGAGCAGGCACCGCCGCCCCAATCGGCCTTGACCAGGTTGAGCAGCGCCAGCGACGGTGCCGAACCTGATCAACTTGACAGCGTGGCGGAGTACGCCGAATCGGCCCCGGCACACTCCACCACCGCGCTTCCAGCGATCGTCATCGCCGATGGCTTCGAGTATGACCCCGCGCCCTTCGTCGCCGACTATCCCGATCTTGCCGTCGTCAAGATCGATGAACGATTCAGGATCTACGCCTTCCACCAGAACTGGCAAACCGCAACGCTCGAGTTTCTCGACGAGAACAAGCGCCAGCTCGCCAGTTATCGACTCGACCTGCCCGAGTGCGGAACCGTTCGCGCAGATTGGACCGACGAACTGCCCAACGCCAGATTCTGGCGGCTCAGCATGGACATGGCGGAGTTCGCCAACCCCAATGCCGATCGCCGGATCGGTCAGGCAGAGCCCGCCCCGACTGAAGAGAGACCGCTCCAGATGAGTGCCGCTTCCGTCGCAGCCACTTCGCAATCAGGGCAAGGGCGACAGGGTTCGCAAGAGCAATCGATCGCTTCCCTCAACACACTCACGGGTTCCTTGCGGCCAGAGTGGCCCGCAGCGCTGGTGATCATGCCAAACAGCACAAACGTAAGCGTTCGCCAAACCTGGGACGGACCGGGGAACGCGCCCGACGACTTCTGGCTGACTGAGTGCAAAGTCTTTGAGACGATCAACAGGAACATACGCGACCAGAGCGTTCGCGAGTTCCGCTTTGCCGCCAGCACAGGCGGGCTATGAGCCGAGTGATTGAAACTCTGAACACGCTCCTCTCTCGCAGAAGCGCAGAATCTCGCACGTCTCATCTCTCATCCCTGAACGACGCTGAGCAACGTCCTTACCGGGCTGCTTCATCCCCCCCATAACCATCCCCCAAGCCGGCGCTGACCCGTCCGCCTCGCCGCCCACCACAGCCACGCCGCCCCGATC
>JBGSRG010000319.1:0-5646 GCA_041737685.1 Phycisphaerales bacterium
CCCCCACCCCCGGCACAAGTGCCCTCGCTCTGCAAAGGTGCATCTCGCCCAACAAGCGCCCCGAGCAGTCGCCGCGTGCTCCGCCGCCGCTCCAGCATCGCCTGCCGGCCTTTCGCTTTCAATGAAACAGACTCCAAGTTCACGATGGACAAGCACGGACAGGCGGTAGAAGCCAACGTCCTGCGTGGGACAGGCATCCCGCCCGTCCGCACTCTCGTTGTAAACGGCCGAACACGAAGTGTTGAAATCGCGAAGCCTGATCCTCAGCCCCGGCCTTCCCCGCGTCGCTCCCCAACCGTCGCGATCTCCGTGTTGATAGCCAAAGGCCCAACTTCGCTCACGGTGAGTCCTGCTTCGCGAACTCCGCGCCTTCGCGTTCGACCACTCTCCAACCGTTCGCCCGCCCTCCCGCTCACACCGCCCGCTCACACGGCTGGCGCGGCGGGAAAGTCCAAAGCCGTGTTGTTCGCGTGATTGAAGTAGTTGGTCATCGTGATCATCGCATACGTCGCGATCGCCTCCACCGCGTGCTGATCGGTGTACCCCGCCTGCTTCAGCGCAGCCAGATCACCATCGGCGATGTGCCCGCGCTTCTCGTGCAAAGCCAGCGCAAACTTCACCAGCGCCGCCAACTTCGCGTCCTGCGGCCGTCCCTTGCGAGCCTCGACGGTCTGCGCTTCGCTCAGGCCCGCCCCCTTGCCGATCGCGGTGTGTGCTGCTAGGCAGTAATCACAACCGTTGGCCTGTGAAACCGCAAGGTTGATCGCTTCTTGCTCCTTGGCGCTCAGCGCGGCCTTTGACAACGCCCCCGCAAGCCCGAGGTACGAATCAAGCATCGCCGGCGCAACCGCCATGCTCTTGAAGATGTTGAAGTGCTTGCCCTTGAGCGGCCCATCAAAGATCTCCTTGGCTCGGCCGGTCGCGTTGGCGGGTTCGATCGCGGGGAATCGTGGCATGTGTGCATCTCCAAAAAAAGGGGTGTGAGCGGTTCGTGTGTATAGGCCTTGCGCGTGCTTTCGCACCACCTCAATCCGATGACGTCGCCATCTTCCGTGTGACACCGCCCTTCGCACACTCTTCACAAACCGCCCCCACACCGCCCACACACCGACTCCGCGCCGTCGCGCTCAATCCGATCGCTGCGCCCTTCGCCGCCCGCGTGTATCCTCTCAGCCACGTGCGACTCCTCCTCTTCACCGACACCCTCAACGATGTCAACGGTGTTTCGCGCTTCATCCGAAACGTCGGACACCAAGCCGCGCTCGCCGGGCGCGCACTGCATCTGGCCACTTCCACGCGCTTCCCACCGCCGCCTCTGCCCACCAACACACACTCTTCCAAAGCCGATCAGCCTCAGAACGCCAACGGCCAACCCGCCTACATCCACAACCTTGATCCCATCTACGCCCGCCCCATGCCGGGCTATCCGCAACTTGAAATCGTCCTGCCCCGCCGCGCTCGCCTGCTCGATCTGGCCCGCAGCATCAACCCCCACGTCATCCACGTCTCCACACCCGGCCCCGTGGGCATGGCCGGCCGCGCCATCGCCAAACGCTTGCGCGTGCCCCTGGTCGGCACCTATCACACCGACTTCCCGGCCTATCTCGAGCACCTCTTCAACGAGCCTGGCCTCACGCTCGGCTGCAGCGCTTTCATGCAATGGTTCTACCGACCCTTTGCGCGGATCTTCACACGCTCTGACGACTACGCCCACGCCCTCACCGCCCTCGGCTATCCCAAGCACAACGTCGTTCGCCTGTTGCCCGGCATCGACACCGACATCTTCCACCCGCGCTTCATCGATCACACCGGCCAACTCTGGGCCAGCCTGCGTGCCCAGGGCCTCGACGTCCGCGACAACTCCGTCAAGGCGCTCTACGTCGGCCGCGTCAGCGTCGAGAAAAACCTGCCGCTGCTCACACGCCTCTGGCCCAGCGTCCGGCGCAACTGCAGCGCTCGCGGCATCGATGCCCAACTGCTCATCATCGGCGACGGGCCATACCGCGCTCGCATGACCGAAGCCCTCGCCGCCCACTCCGCCGCGTTCCTCGGCTTCCGCCACGCAGAAGAACTCTCACGCCTCTACGCCTCCAGCCACCTCTTCATCTTTCCCTCAACCACCGACACCCTCGGCCAGGTCGTCATGGAAGCCCAGTGCGCGGGCATGCCCGTCATCGTCACCAACAAGGGCGGCCCAAGCGAAGTGGTCGACGACGGACAGACCGGCTTCGTGCTGCCCGACGAGGGCGCAGACACGCGATGGATCAACACCATCACCGATCTTCTGTGCGACCACTCGTTGCGCGCCAAGATGGGCCTCGCCGCCGCGGCGAAGATCGCACCCATGTCCATCCGCCACAGTTTCGATCACTTCTGGGCCGTACACGAGCAGGTCTGGCGTGATTCTGGGCGCGACTCAGATCACGACTCGGGCAAGAACGCTGGCCTCGAACCGACCCCGCTCCGCGCTCAGCCACGCATCGCCAGCCACACGATGTAGCCCAGATACGCCGCCAGCAAAACCGCAGCGCGAAACCGGTCAATGCGACGACGCACCATCGCCAGCGGCACCAGCAACAGCGCAAAGCCGGTCATCACCATCAGGTCCACCACGCCCGACTCCGGGATCTTCACCGGCGAAATCGTCGCCGTAATCCCCATCACAAACAACAAGTTGAAGATGTTTGAGCCAACAATATTGCCCACCGCAAGATCGCCCTGCTTGCGAACGATCGCCACCAGGTTCGTCGCCAGTTCTGGCAACGACGTGCCCACCGCCACCAGCGTCAGCCCGATGATCACCTCTGAAACGCCCAGCGACCGCGCCAGCGTGGTTGCGCCGCTCACCGTCAGTTGCCCACCCACCACCAAAAGCACCAGGCCGCCCGCGATCAACCCCGCAAACTTCAACAGCCCCGCAGCGCCCTTCTCCGCGCTCTCCGCAACACCCCCCGCTTTGATCTCGGCTGCGCGCCCTTCGCCCTCCCCCGCACCTTCTGCCGCGTGCGGTAACGCCGCCGTCTCCGCGCCCTGCGGCCGCTCACTCTGCGGCACACGCTCCACCGGTTCGTGCGGATTGTTCAGCCCGCCCCGCAGCGCATCGCCCACCGTGTAAAACAGAAACACACAGAACAACAGCAGCAGCGTGATGCCGTCGTCCCGATCAAACACGTTCTCCGATCGACCCGTCAGCAGCCGATCCTCGCCCTGCACCAGCACCAGAAACGTCGCCAGCACCATCATCGGAATCTCACGCCGCACCAGCACGCCGTGAACCACGATCGGCCTCAGCAGACCCGTGATGCCCAGCAGCAGCCCGATGTTCGCGATGTTGCTGCCGACGATGTTGCCAAAGCCGATCTCCGCCTGCCCGCGATACGCCGCAACCAGATTCACCACCAACTCCGGCGTGCTCGTGCCAAACGCCACCACAGTCAGCCCGACAAGAATCGGTGCCACACCGAGCGTCTGCGCCAGTCCCACCGCGCCGCGAACCAGCAGTTCCGCACCGCCGATCAGCAACGCAAGCCCGCCAAGCAAGATCAATATCGCCGTGAGCATCGCCATGGCCAACCATACGGCCCGAACGCCGCTCGTCAAACACACCACCCCCCGATCAGCAAGCACGGCCCACCGCGCCCCGCTCGGCGCCCCGCTCTGTTCCCCGCTCGCCTTCTCCGCGCCCTACCACAGCATCCGCAGCCGAATCGTCTCCGGCACCGACCGCAGCCGCTCCACGATCGTCTCGGCATCGCCCGGATCAACGTCCAGTACCACATACCCAACCTCGGCGTTGGTCTGCAGGTACTCCGCCGCGACATTCACACCCAACTCCGCGATCGCCGCGTGCATCTTGCTCAACACCCCCGGTACGTTGCGGTGAAAGTGCAGAATCCTGTGCCGCCGCACGCCCCTCAGCCGTGGCCCGACCGTCAAACCCTCCGAACTCACGTCGCCGCTCTCATCCGCGAGATCTTCTGCCGCTCCAGCCATCTCCGAATCCCCGCCCACATGCCCCTGATCCGGCAGGTCCACCTGCGGCACATTCACCGCCCCCGCCGTTGTCCCCGTGTTCACAAACCGGATCAACTTCTCCGCCACGTCCTGCGCAATCGCGCTCTGCGCTTCTTGCGTTGATCCCGCAACGTGCGGCGTAAGAATCACGTTCGGCATCCCACGCAGCGGCGACTCAAACCCCGATTGATTGCTCGACGGCTCCTCGGGAAACACGTCAATCGCCGCCCCGCCCAGCCGGCCCTCCCGAAGCGCTGCGGCCAGCGCACCCACATCCACCACCGACCCGCGCGCGTTGTTGATCAACTTCGCCCCGGGCCGCATCATCGAGATCTGCTTCGCGCCAATCAGGTTCGCCGTGCCTCGCGTCGCCGGCACATGCAGCGACACCACGTCGCTCTGCGCCAGCAACTCGTCCAACGTCCGCACCGCTCGCGCGTTGCCCAGGGGCAGCGTCTGAGCCACGTCAAAGTACAACACCCGCATCCCCATCGCCTCGGCCAAGATCGACACCTGCGAGCCGATCCGCCCATACCCCACCAGCCCCAGACTCAACCCACGAACCTCGTGCGACCCCGCCGCCGACTTGTCCCACTCGCCGCGATGCATCTGCCCCGACTTCTGAAACAACCCGCGGCACAGCGCCACAATCTCGGCGATCGTCAGCTCCGCTACCGACCGCGTGTTGCAGAACGGCGAGTTGAACACCGGCACACCGCTCAGATTCGCGGCCCGAGCATCGGTCTGGTTCGTCCCGATGCAGAAGCAGCCCACCGCGAGCAATCGCGGCAAGGCCCGCAAGTCTTCCGCCCGAACCTGTGACGCAGAACGAATGCCCAGCACGTGCGCACCGCTCGCCGCCTCACGCAGCCGCTCGCCCTCCAGCGCCCCATCGGCCCGATCAACCTGAAACCCCTCGCGCGCAAACGCCGCGTCGGCATCAGGATGAACCTTCTCGCACAACAACACCCGAATCTTCTCTTTGGGAAACGACGTCTGCACGCACCACCCCTATCGGCTCAACGGCCTCTGCTCTTTTCTTTCCGGGTGGCACAGGCGTCTCGCCTGTGCGCCTTCTTGACCCGTCCCACCCAAGTCCGGCTTCGGACTTCGATGCGCTGCACACCAACACGCCGCTGGCTCACGCCAGCACTTCTGCTCCGCCGCTCTGCCCACCTGCCCCCCTTCCAACCCCTCTCCGCCGCGCTCGCCGCCACCATCTTACAACCCATGATCCCCCTCCCTCTCCCTCTCCTCATTGCTCTCGATCGACGAGGACGTGGCCACCTACACCCCCCGCTGCCAGTCCAGCTGTTGGCGGTATCTCACCGACGTACAGTTCAGCGTGGTCGCGATGATCGACGAATCCACGGCTGACCAGATCACCGAGCGCGTGGCCTACACGCCTTACGGAGCGGGGACATGGATACATCCCGGCGACCGAAACCTCGACGGCACGGTGGACTTTGGTGACCATCTGGCTTACCTGAGCTTCTGGAGCCCGCAACTGGGCACCAAGCACGGCGGCATGAGCCAGTTCGCCGATGACCCCGCCGCGGGCAGTGAATCGGCGGACGTGAACCGCGACGGCACGGTGGACTTGCTGGACCTGCTTGCGAACAACGATTACTG
>JBGSRG010000322.1:0-8647 GCA_041737685.1 Phycisphaerales bacterium
AACTTGTTGCGTGGGAAGATGGCGGCGTTGCCGGTGTAGGCCATTCGCTTGGCCTGCCAATCGACCGGTGTGGCTCGCGGCGAGCCCTGCCAGGACTCGTAGTTCTTGGCGTCGGGGCCGGGGTTGGTGGCCGGCGCGCCGCCGTTGGCCATCTGCGGGCACTTCCAGGCGTCTTCCTGGATGCGGTCGCTGTCGGCCATGAGCATGTAGGACCAGTGGATGTAGGGCTGGTTGGTGTTGGTGAAGGTCTGGTCCTCGTCGGACCAGATGGGCTGGTTCGCCTCGGCGGAGTAGGTGTATGCGAGCGGGCCGAAGCGGTACTGGGACTCGTAGGCGGTGAAGCCCTGAGCGATGGAACGCTCTTGGGCTGAGCACTTGAGCGCCTGGGCTTCTTTGCGCGCTGCGCCGAGCGAGGGGAGCAGGATGCCGACGAGCACGGCGATGATGGCGATGACCACGAGCAGTTCGATGAGCGTGAACCCGTGATGAACGTTCGTCGATCGCGAGCGGGAAGCGGAACCAACGATCGAACGCGTGAGACCGGTGCCAGGCATCAGATACTCCGAGACTGCTTGCGGCGACAACGGGCGAAGGCCACAACTCCGCCCCGCGTATGCCGGTCAAGACTAGCGGCGATTTGGACCACCGCATAGCAATGAATGTTAAAGTTGATGCGAAGTCTGAACACCAACTTGTGTTAAGACAAGTGACCACCGCTGCGCTTTGGTTTATGAAGATTGTTGAGATTGCGCAAAGGCACCACTGGTTCAGGTGCCGAGACGGCGCACCCTCTCACCCAACACACTCGGTACTCTGGCTCACCTGCGGCGTGGATTGGGCGAGAGTGAGTCAAGAATTGCGCCCAGCGCAATGCCGATTCCGGGGGGATCAATGGCACGCACGCTCGTCCAGCATGTTCACACAACCGTCGCTTCTTGTCTTTACACAATCTGAATGATCGCTCGATTCGCCGAGCCTTCGCAACCCTGCAACGCAAAGCCCCCCGTCGGCGGCGACGGGGGGCAGAGGAGGGCAGAGCAGATCAACGGGAAGAAAGGAGCCGAGCCAGAGAACCTGCGTCTCGAATCGAGACCGCAGACCTCGGCCCGCTGAATCACGGGCAAGGCGTGCCGAGGTTGGTGGACCAGTCGCCGATGAACGCCAGCAGATCGAGCAGATCGACCACGCCATTCGCGTCGTAGTCGCCGTTGGTGCCCGGCGGCACGTTCTGGCCGAGCGACGTGGAGTACGCACTGTTGAAAGCCAGCAGGTCGAGCAGATCAACAGTGCTGTCGGTGTTGTAGTTTCCAGGGCAGGGAACGGGGCCGCCTACGACGAACGAGATCCACGCAACCTCGTACGGTCCTGTCTTGGAGGCGAAGACCTCGACGTCATTGCTGGCGCTGTCAAAGAATCGCATGGTCAGGTTCGAGACAACGGTGGTGCTGCTGTTGGCGACTGCGCCCGCAAAGTCAAAGACCGCGTTGGTGGTCGCGGTCGATTCCGGCCCCGCAGCGCGGCTGTCGGTGGTGTTGCTGTTCGAGACGGCGAGGTAGTAGGTGCCGGGCGTGAAAGTCCGCGTCATCGATGGACCGCCGTCGGTGTTGAAATCGGCCACGGCGGTGAACGTCTGGTCATAGACCAGCATGTCGATGGTGGTCGCGTTGCCGCTGCCGCGGAAAATCGTGATCATGCCGGGCTCGAGCGTTGTGCCCAGATCGATGGGAGTCACCGACTCGGTCTCGAGCGTCGAGGTGTACTCGGTGGTCGTGGCCGAACTGCCCGTGACTCGGTAGTGCATCTGCGTGCCAGATGTGAAGCCGTACCACTGATTGAACCGCTGCGGGGTTGAGGTGGTCGAAGATGTCTGCACCGTCGCGTCGGTGCCGGCGTTGATGCTGCTGGCGGTCTGCGTCAGCCCGCGCAGCGTGCCAACGTGGCCCGGCGTGTCTGTGGTGATGACCATTCGATGGCGATAGATGCCGGCGGTCTGGGCCGGGGTGGTGATGAGGAAGTAGTCGGCGGTGTTGATAGCCCCGGCCAGCGTGGTTGAGGTGCCGGTGGTGATACCAAAGACACCCTGACCAGCGGAGATCGCCGCGGGGTTGGCGAGGTCTTTCGTCGAGTTGTTCTCGCTCTCGACGACAAATCCCACGGGCGGTGTCGAGAAGACGAACAGATCAAACTGCGACGAGGTGGTGCGCATCTCCGCATCAGTCACCGTGATGGGGATGGTGTAGTTGCCCCCGGCCTGCATGACGGGAACTGAGAGCACATACGCGTGCTGGTTGCTTCCCAGATCGGTGAAGGCCTGCGACGACGATCCCCCGAAGGCCGAAAGATCGGCAGTCACGATGACGCTCGTGCTGTCGGGCGTGGTGCCGGGAAACACCGTCGCGTTCAGCGACGTGTTCTGGCCGGGAGCCACCGGGCTTGGTGCCGACACACCGATAACGAACGGATTGGTTGGTGGAGGGGTCAACGTGGGCGTGAGCAGCGCGATGTTGTGCAGCGACGCACCCACCGGGACCGGCACTGCAAAGAACGTGTTGTCCGACGGATCGACCTTCGCCAGCGTGCCGCTGGCGGTCACAAGCACCGTGCCGTCACCCAGATACCAGCATCCGCGCAGGCCCGCAACGGCGTTGAAGTAGCCGATCTGCGCACCCGACGCGTCATAGCGGTAAAGGCCCGAGGGTGTTGAGAAACCCGCCGCCCACACTTCCTGCGTAGCACCAGGTCCAGAGTTCGCAACGTGTACTTGCTGCGGGAAGCGGATGGCCCCGGCGTGAAACGTGTTGAGGAACGTGCCGAGCGTACTGAACCGATTGATCTGGTGGTTGCTGCTGTTGGAGACCAGAATATCGGCGTTGAACGGCTCGCAATCGAAGGGACTGATGCCGGGCGAGCTCAGATAGGTCTGCGTTCGCGTGCCCGCGAAGTCGTAGACGGCGATTGAGTTAGCGGTCGCGCCGTTGCCGCCGTCGCCATTGCTGACAAAGACCTCCGCACCGACCACGCACAGACCGCGCATGTTGTCGAGGCCCAAGGGGATCGAGCCAACAAACGCCGGGTTCAGCGTCGCCGTGAACCGCCAGATGGCATCCTCGGTCTGGTCCGTCACCCAGATCTCGTTACCGACCTGCAACGCTTCCTTGATGGTGCCGAAAGTAAACGGGCCGCCCGGCACCTCGGTGATGAAGTCGTCGTCGATCACCGAGCCGTCCATCGGGTCGCAAAGGAAGACCTTTCCCCGACCAGAATCGGCCACCATCAAGAACTGAGCATGTGCAAAGGTCGCGAGTGCGGCGATCGCCCCACATGCAACAGCAGCGGACCTGAAAGAACGCATAGAACCTCCTCGTAAAGTCAAAGTCCCCGCCCGCCCGAGCTTCGATCCGTCACAGTCATCAAGACCACGCCTGCCGCCGAGCTGCTCGCACCGGCCACCCACACCTGATCGCAGTGTGTACAAGTATGACCACGGCCCCCAAAAACGCAAGAAGCGGTCCGCACGATTTGTACGCGCGGACCGCTTCGTAGGGGTTCTGATCATCTCCTCATTGACCCGGGTCAGAATGGTCGACCGGGCAACGGGATCAAGAGTACAAGTCTCTCACGGGCAGGGGCTTCCAAGCCCGTTCGACCAATCGCCATTAAAGGCCAGCAGGTCCAAAAGATCGACCGAGCCGCTGCCGTCATAATCACCCAGAGTGCCCATCGGCACGCTCTGGCCCAGATTGCCCGACCAGTCGCCATTGAAGGCCAGCAGGTCCAACAGATCCACCGAACCACTGCCGTCATAGTCGCCGGGGCATGGGGCGCTGCCGCCAACGACAAACCGAACCCAAGCCACATCGAACAATGCCGGCTTGTTGAGAGCCACGCTGACATTGCCGCTTACGCCATCGGCGAAGTTCATTGAGAGATCGGCCACACTGCTGGTGCTGGTGTTGGCCACCACGCCCGCAAAGTCACAGACGGTGTTGGACAGGATCGTTGACCCGGTGCCGGCGGCGCGGCTGTCCGTCGTGTTCACGTCTGAGACGGCCAGGTAGTACGTTCCCGCAGCGAAGGTCCGCGTCAGACTCGGCGCAGCGTCGGTGTTAAAGTTGGCGATAGGCTGAAAGTTCTCGTCGAAGACGAGCATGTCCACCGTGGTCGAGTTGGTCATGCCCGGCGAGATGGTGATCGTGCCAGGCTCAAGCGAGCCAGCCAGATCGGTCGGTGTGACGGGCTGCGTGTCGAGCGTTGCAAAGTAGGTGCCGGTCGTAGAGGAGTTGCCCGCGACGCGGTAATACATCTGCGTTCCCGCGGCGAATCCGTACCACTGATTGAACCGCTGCGGCTGGGAACTGACCTGCGAGGTCTGCATCTGCGAGTCGGTGCCAGGTTGGATGACACCACCTGACTGACTGAGGCCGCGGAGGGAGCCAACGTGACCCTCCGGGCCGTCAACCGTGATGATCATGCGATGGCGATAGATGCCTGCGGGCTGCACGGGCGTTGTGATGAGGAAGTAGTCGGCGCTGTTATCAGCGCCCGAGGCGATGCTGGCGCCGCGCGAACTGCCGAAAACGCCCGCGCCGGAGGCGATCGCGGCGGAGTTGGCGGTCGCCTTCTGGCTGTTGGTCTCGGTCTCTTCGATGTAACCATTGAGCACCAGCAGCGAGATCTGCGTCTGGCCTGAGCGCATCTGCGCATCGCTGGCATTGATGGGAATCTGGTATACACCGCCGGGCGTGACCATGGGAATCGTGAGCGTGAAGTCAAAGGTGTTTCCGCCCTGATCGGCGAAGGCTTGGCTCGCCGATCCACCGAAGGCTGTGAGATCGGCAGAAACCTGGATGCCGGTGCTATCAGGTGCGGGAATCACGTTCACCGAAAGGCTGATCATGCTTCCACCCTGGCCGAACGCAGGCGTCGCGGTGCCCTGCGGGAAGACCGCCGAGGCTGGAGTAAACGCCGATGCGTACTGGCCGCTCACCACGGTGGTGATGGGCGTGACGAATCCGGTGGAAGGGTCAACTTTCTCGACAGTCGCGGTGTTGACCAGCAGCACCTGGCCGTCGCCCAGCACGAAGCAGCCGCTGGTCCCTGCGCCGGGGAAGTAGTTGAGTTGATTGCCCAACGCGTCGTATCGATAGAGGCCCGAGGGTGTCGAACTTCCGGCGGCCCAGACCTCTTGCTCACCCATCGGCCCGCTGTTGGCAACGTGGATTTGCTCTGGGTTGTTCAGCCCGCCGCCAATGTGGAACGTGCCGAGGAATGCACCCGCGGTGGAATAGCGATAAATGCCGTCGGTGCTGAAGCACGATACGAGCACGTCACCGTTGAACGCCTCAGCATCAAAGGGGCTGGTTGCCGGCGGGTTGGTGCTGATGGTGTCCACTCGAGAGCCAAAGAAGTCGTACACCCCCAGAGAATCCGCCGTGGCGTTGTTGTTGGCACCGTCGTTGCTCACATAGACACGATCGCCGACCACACCCAGGCCGCGGATGTTGTCGAGTTGGCCCGTGATGGTGCCAAGAAATGCCGGCGACATCGAGGCCGTGAAGCGGTAGATCGAATCGTTGATCTGATCGCTGATCCAGATTTCGTTGCCGACTTGGATTGCTTCTTTGGGCGTGCCAAACGTGATGGGCACCGAGTTTGCGCCGCCGATGAAATCGCTGTTCACGACCGAGCCGTCCTGAGCGCTCAGAAGCAACACGCGGTCGGTGCCGCTGGAATCTACGACCATGACGAACTGGCCAAAGGCGGGAACGGCAAACAACGCGACCGCCGCGGCGGCAAGAGCAGACCTGAGCGCACGAATCATGATGGACGTCCTCCTTCGATCGCGGGCCACTTGGCCGCATCGGGCTGTCGAAATCGAGACCGGAAATGTTTCCCCCAACAGAGACTACCGCTTTCGGCCTTTGATGCAAGCGTTGATTGGCAAAAGTGTCGAATCTCGGGATTTTCTTCGCGAAGCAGCAAAGAAACGTCGCAGAAATCGATATGACGCCCAACCAGCTCGCACGTGTCACGGCGAATCGTCGGCGAGAATCGAATCTGGATCGAATTTTCACACTTAGTGTGGCTCACTGTTCTGTAGGCACCGAGCCCCCAGAGTCGCTGCCCAACCCGGCAAGCACCCACTCCTCACGATTGTTGCGGATCGTCAGGCCCAGCGCGCGTGTCTGCTCGTGCCGACGCTCCGCGACCATGCCGATGTCGGGCGCAAACCACTGGTACGTGACGTTCTCCACCGTGCTTGCACCCAGATCGGCCTCGAATCGGCTGACAAGTCGATAGGTCTCGAACGTCCCTGCGGGCGTTCGCAGGGTCTCATCGGCCTCGTAAGTGGTTGAGTGCCGCACGGTGCCCTGAGCCTTGATCTGATCGGGCCGGTTCAGCGGTCGCACCACCATGCGAACATCGCCCGAGGTGTGCGCTCCCCCGCTCCGAAGTTCGGCCGGGATGATCGACATTGGCGGCGTGAACTCCACACGCACGTTCTCGGAGTAGTTCAACTCGCGAGAAATGGCGATCCCCCCCCCCTCGGTCACAACGATGCGCGACTCGCGAGTCAGTTTGCCGCCGCTGCCCTCGGGATCGGCCGGATCGACCACGAACCGCCGGATGATCCACGCTCGTGCCGCGGCATCGGTGCCCGGCTCAACCACTTCTCGCTCTCGCGTCATGACCAGAGTTCGATCAACCGGCTTGCTCGTCCACGCTTTGAATGTCGAGCGCGACGGCACCTGCACGCTGATGCTCTGTGCCCGCACGCCCGAGCTTGGCTCAGCGGTCTTGGACACCACGCCGTCATGGCTCGGTTCCGGCGGAAGCGTCTGTTTGGGCGAGGCACAGCCCGCAAGCCCGCTCGTTAGCGCCAGTCCTAGGCCCAGCAGCAGGGGCAAGATCGATGGGATCATTGGCATGATTGCAAACCATGCCGCCCCCGCCGGGCGCGGGGGCATCACTCCCGCGTTGCGCTTGATTCGCTTGCTCATCAACAACGCATTGGGCTTCATGTGTGCAAACTCCTGCCGGGAATTCAAACGTGCCGACGCTCTGACAGCGTTTCATCGCCGCTTCGATTCGCTCTGGTGTCCGCCGCTCGCTGGTGCCTTGAATCCTGCAAACTCAACACGCGGCGCGTCTCGGTATACTCACGCCGAATGAAGCCTCGATTCCCGTTCAGTCTCAACGCGAAACTCCCCCTGATCGTTGACCGCCCAGCAGCGGCACGCCGGGGTGCGCCCGCCGACCGCAGGGTCGGCACGATTGGCCTTCCATTCATGGCCTTGGCAGGCCTGCTTGCTATCGGCGGCTGCTTCGATGCCGAGCAACAGGCCGCGATCGAAGAATCCAACTCGATCCTCGCGCCGATCTTCAAGCAACCCTCCCCCGCCGACGCGGCACAGTGGGCCAGCGATCAGTATGACGCCGACAAGCGAGCCCGTGGCACAGCGCTGCTAGCCAACGCACCTTTCGGCGGCGAAGAGCCCTATCTCGCCCTCTATCGAGAGTACGCGACCGATCCGTTCACCAACGTGCGTGTCGCCGCAGCACGCGGGCTTGGTCGGCACGGCGTTCCGGCTGATGTTCCATTGCTGACGCCCATGCTCACGGACAAGGAACTGCCGGTGCGACTGGAGGCGGCCTGGGCGTTGCAACGGCTGCACAACCCTGAAGCCATCGAGCCGCTCGCCGAACGCTTGGACGCGACCAAGGAGTTTGAGCCGGCGGTGCGGGCCGCGTCCGCAACCGCGCTCGGGCAATACGCGACCAATCGCTCACTGCAAGGCCTGATCGAAGCGTTGGCCGACGACCACTTGCTCGTCACTCAGAGCGCCTACGAGTCGCTGCAGACCATCACGGGCAATCTCACGCTCGAAGACGACCGCAGAGAATGGGCCTTGTGGGCGGCCCAGATCGACCAGCCCTTTGCCAACCGCAAGGACTTCACGTATCCGGTCTTCTCACGCGAGCATCGGATTCTCGACTACGTGCCCTTCATGCCTCCCGTGCCCAACGAAGAACCGGGCCGACCGCAGGGCATGCCAGAGATCGCGTCAGCACCGGACACGGTGCCCTCAAAGACTGACGACCGATAACCGCGCAAGCGCACCGCTGTTTCAACTTGCTCGTTCGCTGATCGATCGCGCCAGGCCCCAGAGCCGCTGCGAGCCGAGGGCGATCGGTCTTCTGCCCTGGGCTGGCCTCTTGGCGGCGAGCATTCGGGCCGAAACATCAATCGGGCAGTCGTTCCAGTTTCTCTCCCGCCCTCGACTGCAACAGGAGTGTTGCGTGCGTGCCCTTCGAGTAGACGCCGATCGGAAACTCTTGCTCACCGACTCGGCGCCCGAGCCGGTCGCCGCGCCGGGCGAAGCGCTCATCCGCGTCTCTCGCGTGTTGCTCACACATCTCGACGCCGCCGCGGCGGGGCTGATCCAACCCTGTGCGCTGCCGGGCTACTCCGGCACCATCGGACACCTCTACTGCGGCACCGTCAAGTCTGTCGAGATTCCCGCCGACGCACCGGCGTCGATCTCCTCGAAGCGGGGACTGGTGGCCAAGCGCGTGCTGGTCAGCCCGTCGATCGCCTGCGCCCACTGCGACCTGTGCCGATCGGGGCTTTCGACACACTGCCGAA
>JBGSRG010000341.1:0-4471 GCA_041737685.1 Phycisphaerales bacterium
TGATTCCCGTCGGCGGCTATGTCGTGCTCCATGACGTCTTCCCCTCACTTTGCGGCTGGACAGGACCGCGCTTGTTTCTGGATGATGTTGCTCGATGGACACCGTGTCAATACGAATCCTGCAACCTTTACACCGCCCCGAACAACTACGGCATCAGCGTGCTTCGCAAGACTGCTCAGCACGCGACGGCAGAGTGAGTGGTTCCTCAACTCCACGGGTCAGGCAAGAGCGGGGGTACGGCTGAATTCGAACGTCTTGATCTACACTCTCGGCCAATGACGACTGCCACACAGCTTTCTAAGCGAGCGATCAACGTTCTACTGTCGCCTCTAGGTCTGCGGGTCGCGCGCGCCCCCGGGCCATCGAGCCTTTCTGGCTCTGGGCTCAACGATTCGGGTCAAGCCGATGGTCAGCCCGCGCTGACGCACTTTCCCACCGGTCCGGTCCGGCTCGGTTGGAGTCTGCCCTCAGACTTTCCTGGCTGTGAACCGACCGCGTGGCAGAACGAACTGCGGACGCTCTACTGCGACAGCGGTTCGTGGCCATCGTCCATTTCGCCTGAGGGGGGGTCCTTGCTCTACTGGTTGATCCGAAACCTTCAACCCAGAACCATCGTCGAGACCGGAACATGCCTCGGTGCCAGCACGATCTGGATGGCAGCGGCCATGCAGGCCGCTCGGACCGAGCGCGCCAAACCGATCCAGAGTCACGAGTTCGCCGCGGACCCCGGCGGCAGCGCCGGAGTGGGTTACGAACCGATGATTCATACTTTCGACGACTTCGGAGCGCCAACCGATCAGCGGCTCGCCGCATCAGAGTTCTTTCAAGACCGAGAGCGCAAAGTTCGTGAACGCATCGACCGATCAGGATTGGGCTCGCTAGTGCGATTCCACGTCGGAGACAGCAAGGTCAACGTGCCAGCGGCTCACGCCGAACTCGCCGGCAGAGGGGGCGTGCAGTTTGCGTTCATCGATGGCGATCACTCGCCGCTGGGCGCGATCGGCGATCTGCTAGCGGTGGAGACGGTGCTCAACGTCGGGGGCTATGTGCTGCTGCACGACGTCTTTCCACAGGTGTGCGCGGTCGATGGCCCCCGCGAACTGCTGGATCGCCTGGAAGAGATTGCGCCCGGCCGGTATCGCTGGTGCGAGTTGTACACCTCGCCCTTGAACTATGGGCTGGCGCTGCTGAGGCGTGTGAAATAGCACGCTCTTTCAGGCATGCGAGGTCGATCACATCACGTCGTTGCCTACGGGCTGCGTCAGTTCGCGGTTGTCACGCTTCACTACCCCGAACCAGATGGCCACGAAGATGGGATACGCAACGCCCAGCACGCCGCCGAGGACAATCCCGATCGTGGAGAATGACTTCATCATCGGGATCATGTTCTTGATCTGTGCTGCCGCGTTCGGGTCGCCTTGCGAGGCCGCTTGCTGCTCCATAGTCTGGATCATGGTGTCGATCGCCTGCACCGCCACGAGCGTCCCGATGATCGTGACGATCACCGAAAGCCCGGCGTAGACCAGGTGCAGCATCCGACCGGCGGCCTTGCGCTGAACAGTGAAGATGCCCGCGATCAACAGCACGATTGGAGGGAACATCCCGAGCACCGACGAAATCATCAGCATCGCTGAAGGCGGCGGAGGTTGGAACCCCCCACCACCCGCCCCCCCTGCACCACCACCACCCGGCAACTGCGGTTGGAACGCCGCACCCGCCACCATCTGCAACAGGCCGCACAGCCCGCACGCCAGCCCGATCGACGCCCAGACGATCGAGAAGATGCCGACGACCTTGGGCCACTTGGGTGGCTCGGGCTCGGACTGATATGCAAACTGATCGCTGGTTGGGGGTGCGTTTGGCGGCGGCGAGAAGGGTGTGCTTGGTGTACCGGGCGCGTTGGGATCGTTCGGGAAGTTCGTCATGGTTCTGCCTCCGATGATCGTGTGCTGGTGACGAAGGATTCGTTCTGGAGTGATTCGGTGTCCGTGGCTTCCGTACCGGCGCCTCGATTGCTGAGCGGCAAGGGTCCAAGATGTTTCGAGCCTCAGACGAGCCGCTTCCATTGACCCGCTCAGGGGCTTGCTCTGCTCCTGCAACTCAACCCCACAGGCCCCTCAATCATTTCGACCTTCTGGCCACCGATTCACCACTTCGGCGCAGCATACCACACGCAAGCGGCGAGGTGGACCGCAAGAACACGAGACAGCCGGCCCGCCAGACAGGGCCATCGGCACAGTCGCTGATCGCGCTGCTTACAACTGGCTAAGGAATCGCAGGTCGTTCTCGAACAACATGCGGATATCGGGGATCGCGTACTTGCCCATGGCCAGACGCTCGATACCGAAGCCGAACGCAAAGCCCGACCACTCTTCGGGATCGATGCCACAGCCTTGCAACACCGCTGGATCGACCATGCCGCAGCCACCCAGTTCGACCCAACGCTCGGGCTGATCGGGGCGCAGTCGGATCTTCATGTCAAACTCGGCGCTGGGCTCAGTGAAGGGGAAGTAACTGGGTCGCAAGCGGACCTCAGCGTTTTCGCCAAAGTACGCACGCGCAAAGTGTAACAGGCATGACTTCAGGTCGGCCATAGACAGCCCACGGTCGATCGCCAAGCCCTCGATCTGATGAAACATAAAGCTGTGCGTGGCGTCAACCGTGTCGGGGCGATAGACCCGGCCGGGCGCAACGATGCGGATGGGGAAGCCCGAGGGATCGCCCGCCTTCATCTTTCGCACCGCGTCCTCCATCACTCGCACTTGAACCGTGCTGGTCTGGCTGCGAAGCATGCGCGGGCGGTCGGTCTTGCGGGGATCGTCAATGTAGAAGTTGTCGATCGGCTCGCGCGCCGGGTGCTGTGCTGGGATGTTCAACTTGGCGAAGTTGTGCTCGTCGTCTTCGAGTTCCGGTCCAGAGGCGACCTGGAAACCCATGCGTGCGAAGACTTCGACCAACTCCTCTCGCACGCGAGAGAGGATGTGCCTGCGGCCGAGGCCCGTCGCGAAGTTCAGGCCCGGCTCGGTCGGATCAAGCCTGGGATGTGCGTTCTGCTTGCTTGCAGCGCTGCTTGTTCCGGTTGGGGTTCCCAACGCTGTCGAGCGAGCGGCGAGCGCTTGCTCAAGCAACTGGCGGAGTTCGTTCAACCGCGCACCCACCGCGGGCTTGAGTTCCTTGGGCGTGTCCTTCAGGCCGCCCATCGCCGCCTTGAGTCGGCCCGAGTTGCCGAGAAACTCCTGCTTCCATTGCTCGAGCGCTGCGGCGTCGGCCGCGGCGGTGAGCTTGGTGTTGGCTTCGGTTTCGAGCGCTTCAAGGGCCTGCAGCATGGGGCAGAGTCTAGGAGGGAATGTTGAAAAACAAGAATGCCCGCCGGTGAGGGCGGGCACTCGAGAGAAGCAAGAGGCAGATCGATCGCGGGACAGGTTGACTGTTCCTTGGTCGAATCGCCAGAGGGCAGGCTTAGTACTGCTTGCCGGTCATGGGGCAGGTCTTGGTCTGTGAGCAAGACGACTCGCAGCTCTTGGCCGAAGCCTCCTTGACGGTCTCGACCTTGATCGAGGCTGAGGGCTCGCCAGCGGTGTCGGTGCAGGACTTCTTCTCGGAGCAGGACGACTCGCAGCTCTTGGCCGCGCCTTCCTTGACCGAGCCATCCTTCATCGTGGCCTTGTCGGAGCAGCTCTTCGAGCAGTTGCTCTCGCAGCTCTTGGCCGAAGCCTCGTTGACAGTGCCGTCCTTCATGACGGCCTTGTCGCCGCACTGGCCGCAGCACGAATCTTCGTTCTTGTTGCAAGCGCTGAGGCCGAGGGCGAGGCCGAGGGCTGCGACGCAGAACAGTCCTTTGGTGAACTTCATCTGTCGCTCCTTAAAAAAACTCAGGCGCCGCCCAGGGCGGCGTTCTTGGGGATTTGGCCGGGTGATCGAACACCGATCACCCGAGGCCGTTGGGATACTTGGATGTACGAACCAGACTCCCTCCCGGGTTCGGGAGAAGTCACAAAGTTAGTTCGTTTGTGACACCGCTGCCTTGCGGACCTGGGCGGCAAATGCGGTTCGCTTATCGGCCTGTCGGCGGCGACGGCTGGGACTGCCGCCAATCTCAGGCCCTTCTTCGGCTCCCGTGAACTGGATGACGCAGAGTTCGGCGGCATCTCCGATGCGGTGTCGTCCAATTCGGACGATTCTGGTGTAGCCACCCTGACGGTCCTTGAACCGAGGAGCCACGTTATCGAAGATGTGCTTAACGATTCTGGGGGCATCGCGCAATTCGCCGTAGCGGTTGCGCTCGACCCTGGACCCATCGGGCACTGGGAAGAACTTGGCGGTGCGTTCCCGCAGTTTCTCCACGGCCTCTTTCTCTTGGTCAGAGGCGTTTTTGGCGAGATAGAGCCAGTCGAAGGCGTAGCGGTCGCCACCGAGTTTGGAAACGACCAGTCGTCGCGAGTGCAGATCGCCGCGCTTGGCGAGTGTCACG
>JBGSRG010000420.1:0-4051 GCA_041737685.1 Phycisphaerales bacterium
GTTCGAGGCACCTGCGACCACGCTGATCGCAGCCGGAACAAGCCCTCACGCCACACACAGAGAAGGAACGTCACAATGTCTGCCAAGACGCTTCATCAGAGTTCGTCACGACTCACCGCCGGTGCGTCCGTGTTTGGAATGCTCGCCGCAGCCGGGCTGGCCACGCCAGCCCTGGCGCAGCCCTGGCACTGGAACACCGATACTGGCAGCTGGAACACCGCTGGGAACTGGGTCCAGCTCGCGCCCCCACCGGTGACCGCCAACGTGTTCATCGGAAACATCGCTTCGGCGGAAAACGGGATCGTGTCGCTCAACGTGTCTCCGGAGATCGTCGGCCTGACAATCACCGACGGCATGGCCCTATTCACGCTCTCCCATTCCCTGAATGTCAACGGCAACACCGTTGTCTCGGGAAGCAACACGCTGCCCAATGGGACGGTTCAGCGCTCCGAGATCCGCGTCGGCGCCACCGATGGGGTGAGCTTCCGCACCGACAGGCTCACCATCGCCGACGGTGGCCGTCTGAACTTTGCAAACAACGCCGGAGGGCTTGCGACGATCGACGATTGGGCGAGCGTCGGCGCCGACAGCTTCATCGCGGGAAACGGTGTGCTCTCCTTCGCCGGTTCGGGTTCGACACTTTCGAACAGTGGCACCATCTCGCCGGGCTCGGGTTCCGGACTCCACCTGCAGCAGCTCGGCACCGGCAGATACGATCTTGACGGAGCGGCGGGCGATGGGCGGATCAGCCTCTCCAGTTACAACAACGCGACCAACACGGGCTCGACCCTGCGAATCGACGGGGTCGGCCTGACCGACTCGTTCAGTGGTCAAGTCCTGCTGGGCCCCGGTTCGGAGCTCAACATGAATCTCAGCGAGGGCTGGGTGGCCGACGCGTCCAGCCAGTTCACCTCGTCCGTGGGCGGGGTCGTGGATGGTCCCTTCGACAACAATCTCAGCGTGATCAACGGCGGCTCGCTTGACTTCTCCGGCCTCCTGCGAGCCGGCTTCGCCAGCGGCGAGGCGCGTGAGGTACGGGTGCGGTCATCAGAGATCACCCTCCGTCCCGCCGCGCGGGTGGAAGTTATGGCCAACTCAAGCGTTCGCTTCGGTGGAGCAAGTACGAACGAAGTGCTGATCGAGGGCGGTACCTTTGACGTGGAAGACGGCGGCCGCCTCATCTTCGCTGCGCCCACCCAGGTCCGCGGCGGCGTCTTCACTACCGCCGGGAGCGGCTCCGCAGAAGGCTTCATCAACTTCCTCGGCGAAACTCAGTGGCGTGGCAACGTCACGATCAATGGGGCGGCGCACCAGAGCGCAAGC
This sequence comes from Phycisphaerales bacterium, assembly GCA_041737685.1. Taxonomy (GTDB): domain Bacteria; phylum Planctomycetota; class Phycisphaerae; order Phycisphaerales; family UBA1924; genus JAHBK01. The sequence continues at coordinate 1,324 of JBGSRG010000420.1, forward strand.
GCCACCGTCGCCGCGCCGTCGGTGATCAACGCCACTGTGTTCGACATGGACGGGACCGCGGGTGACACTGTCTGGAACATCAATAGCCTCCTCGTGGTGAACGCGCAGCGTATTGATGACTTCTCATCGCGGTTCGACGGCACCCTGAACATCGAAGCCGGCTTCCTCGGCAGGCTCACGCTCAATCTCGCCGATCCGGACAGTGCCTGGCAGATGAACGGCACGATGAACCTCTCCGGCAGCGGCGGACTGCCCGTCACCCGCGTCGCGGGCTCTGGCATGCTGGTGACCAGCAATCTCAACGTCACTTCGGGCATAGCGGAGATCACCGCCGACACCGCCTTCTCGACGGACCTCCTTGCCGCCAACGTCTCCATCCCTCAGAACGCGACGCTTCGCATGCGAGGCCGGACCGTTGTCGGCTCGAACACCACCTTCGCCGGCTCCGGCACCTTCCAGAACGGCGTCAACGGCGACCTGGTGCTCGACTCGGGCGTCACGCTGTCGCAGGTCGGCCTCATCAACAACAGCACGCTGCGCATCGCCGCCGAGGCCGCAGGCGTCGCCTCGGTCCACAGCTTCATCAGCACGGCCGATGCCGATTGGATTGTCGACATCGGCGGCTTAGCCGCCGTCACCCAGCACGACGTCCTGCTGATCTCCGGTGGTGCCGCGACGCTCGGGGGCACACTCGACGTCTCGCTCATCGGCCTCGGCGGCGGCCCCGCCTTCGCCCCAAACATCGGCGACGAGTTCACCATCCTCTTCGCCCTAGGCGGCGTGAGCGGCACGTTCATCAACGATCCGGTCACTCAGGTTAACGGCGTCACGTACGACTGGTCCGTCATCTACAACCCCAACACCATCGTGCTCCGCCTTGATCACATCATTCCCACGCCCGGCAGTGCTGGGCTGCTGGCCTTGGGTGGGCTGCTCGCGCTCCCGCGTCGGCGCTCGCCGCGCTAGTCTGCAAGGGCTCGTTCGGATCGTGTCAGGATTACCTTCGAATCTCTCTCCGCCGCCGCGACCCTGGCCAACCGCCGGGGTCGCGGCTTCCTGGTGCCGCTGAAGACGGACGACGGCGTCTCGGTCAAAGAAAGCGCACGAATGCGTGGCGTGTTTCGTGCGCCTGTTCCGCGTCCTTGGTGACGGCGGACTTTGTCTGCGTACGCCAATCACCAGTCTCTTCGCTCACGCATCGCTGACACACGGGACGGCAGCGGTGCGGGGGATCCTGCTTGGGAGTGGATCGCAACTATGAAAGACTGCAACTTCAAGTATAATGAGCATGCGTCCGGCACCACCAGCGTGCTGGCGGCGCCTCAGCGAAGCCCCGCGTCTGCCATGCCTGACACTCCCGCCGACATCACGCTCCTGTTGCACGCCGCGGCATCGGGCGAACGTCGCGACCTGGACGCCCTCATGGCCGCTATCTATCAGGACATGCGCCGACTGGCCATGTCGCATATGAGCGGCGAGCGCCGCGACCACACGCTCTCACCCACGGCTTTGGTTCACGAGGCATACGTCAAGTTCATCGATCAGCGGAACACCGACTGGAAAAACCGTCTCCACTTTTTCTCCGTTGCCGCTCGCATCATCCGTCGAATCCTGATCGATCACGCCCGCGAGAAGCACGCTCTGAAGCGCGGCGGCGTGGGAAATGTGACACTCATCAGCATCGCGGAGCAGAGCATTGCCGCGCCCGCGCGGGATGTTGACCTGCTCGCTCTCGATGAAGCCATGCTCGAACTGGCGTCGCTTGACGAGCAGCAGGCCCGCATTGTCGAGCTTCGATACTTCGGCGGCTGCTCCATTGAGGAAATCGCCGAGCTGCTCAGCATTGGCAAACGCACCGTTGACCGAGAATGGCAGGTGGCTCGCGCTTGGCTGTTTGATCGCCTTCGCGAGCACGAAGAAGACGGAGGCGAGCCAGCTTGAAGCCCGAAGCCGCCCTCGCTCACGCGATCTTTACGAGGGCTCTCGCTCTCGAACCATCGCAGCGCGAGGCGATGGTGGTCGAGGCATGCGCCGGCGACGTGGATGTCCTCAAACGCGTGCGAAGGCTCTTGAGCGCGGCTGATCACCCCACCGGTTTCCTGGACTCGCCAGCGCTCGCCGGGCGTGAGTTGCCGGTACCCGACACGGTGGGAACCTACCTAGTGGTCGGCGTTCTGGGCGTGGGCGGCATGGCGACCGTCTACGAAGCCGTGCAGGAGAGCCCCAACCGGCGCGTCGCGGTCAAGGTCATGCATCATTCGATGACGCATACCGACGCGCTGCTGCGTTTTCGCCTTGAGACTCAGACGCTCGCGCGACTGCGCCATCCCGGCATCGCCCAGATCTACGAAGCCGGCACCGCTCGACTCGGCCAGCCCTCGCCTTCCCCCTTCTTTGCGATGGAGCTCGTGCCTGAGGCGCTCAGCCTCACCGAGTACGCCAGAAAGCACAAGCGCACGCTCGATGAACGACTCAAGATGTTTGCCGCCGTTTGCGACGCCGTCACCCACGGCCACCAGAACGGCGTCATCCACCGCGACCTGAAGCCTGCCAACGTTCTCGTCGGCCCCGACGGCATCGCGAAGGTCATCGACTTCGGCATCGCCCGCAGCACGCACGCCGACTCGCCGGCGCTGACGCGAACGACCGACGCTGCGAGGCTGATCGGAACGCTCAACTACATGAGCCCGGAGCAGTGTGTCGGTCGGCCGATCGACATTCGAACGGA
>JBGSRG010000422.1:0-4627 GCA_041737685.1 Phycisphaerales bacterium
CTGGTCCGCCAGTTCAGGCCGTTGTAGGTGTACCTGCCGATGCCGCCGTAGGTGGCCGATTGCGGTTGGCCGTTGACCACCCGAACCCGCGACGGAGTTCGCCAACGTTGCGCAAGTTCGTCAAGGAAATAGTTATCCACATGTTATGTGGATAAATAATGTACTTGAATGTGCATCAAAACGCGTGTCTACTCATCGTCTGCGGAGGTTGGTTCAGAGAGTATCGGAAGAAGGAGTTACTTTGCAATCAGTGTCGTGCTTTGTTCGAGTCGCTTCGGGCACTTCTTTAGCGGCAGCGCTTCCGCGGACTGCGGCGTCGCTGAGTCCGCCCTCGCGGATGGAACTCGCGGTAGAGACTGCGAGTGAGTGTCTTGGGATGTCGGATGACGTGTTGGCTGCGGCGGATGCTGATTCTGCTTCGTTCCGCTCGGCTCGTCAACAAGGGCTCGCCAGTTCGCAAGTTGTCGAATTTCTTCACTCAAACTTAGCGTTGAGTTCGGGAAGGGGATTCGACGATGCCAGCAGGGGGCTTCCCAGCGATGACCGGGGAGTCTCGATGCCTCAGCCAAGTCGCAATGCAGCGGCTGCGTTTGCGGCCATGGTGTCGGCAGAGTTTGCAGAACTTACCGAAAGCTTACCACAAACCCGCGTCCGATTGATGCAATCGTGTCAGCGGGCTAGGGGTGCCGGATTGCACCCGGCCTACGGTTTGGCGTGTGAGAGCCGTGAACAGAGGAATCGACTTGCCCGCGATCTGATCGCTGAACGCCGTGCGGCGAGGCTCGGTCGGCCAATCACAAGCAGCATCGTTGCGAGACTCGCGACCGTTCGGACAGGAGCCGAAGTGCGCTCCGCGTTTGAGCGCGTTTCGGAACTCGATCGGTAGTGTGCGATGGCGTGTCGACGTCTACACATCATGTGCCTGGAGCAGAGTGACTTCGAAACCTATGACAATCTCATTGCTTACCACGATCGTTCTGGGCGTGTTGTTGGGTGTGGGTACGTTGCGCCCGCTCTCTGCGGCGGTGCATCAGGCTCAACCGGTTGGAACGATAGTTGCGGGGCAACTGGAACTGGCGCGATTGGTCGATCTGGCAGCCTCTCGCTCTGGAGTGAGTGTGCTTTACGATTCGGCTGCGCTCAAGGCGGTGGTCACCCTTCGACTCGACGGTGCGATCGAGGAGCGAGAACTGTGGGATTTCATGAACAAGGCTTTGGCGGAGCGCGGCTTGACGTCCATTCGGAGTGATCGGGTCGAAGATCGAAAGGAAATGGGTGTCCCGTCACCGGTGTCCTCACCCGAAGTTGCTGAAGAACAGCCTGAGGATTCGCAAACTCCTGAGAGTGGACTTGCAAAGTCCCGCAGCAGTTCTGCCACCTACAGCATTGTTCGGCTGCAGGACGCGTCGGCGCTGGCGATTCCCATCGGGCGGAGGATGGCCGTTACAGCGAACGATACAAGAGTGGCCGACGCGGCGGTCCAGCAAGCCTCGGGCTCGGGCGGGGGCAAGGGCGAAGTCTCTCGCGAAGGTTCCGACGCCGCGATGAGCGAGCCCATTTTTGCGAACGACCCCGCGGAGTTTATCCGCACGCGACGGCTTGTCCCAGCAGAACTTGAAGATGGTTCTCCGCCGCCCGGCTTTGCGAGCATCGTGGTCCGAGTCCGTCACGCTTCGATCCGCGAGGCCGTGGACGCAGCGACGCGAGTGCTGTCGAAGCCCGGCGGCAGTGTGGTCGCGCTCACCATCAATCGTGGCGCGGATTCGTGGCGAGGCGCTGAGGATGCCGTGCCGGACACGGGGCAACGCGGAGGGAAGTCCGAGACGATCGGGTCGGGTTTGGTGCATGATCCAGCGGAGCAGGATGATGGACGAATCGCAACATCAAGACGCGATGGCGGTCAATCCGCTGGTGGACTGATTCTGATCTCTGATCTGACGTCGCGGCTTGAACGCGCGCTGGAGATGTTGGCGGTGATTGATGTTCCGGGAGCGCAGACGAGGATCGAGGAAGTGACGGCCCACTACCTGCCAGCGCAGCAGTTGGCCACGCTTGCGATGCAGGTCGCTGCCAAGCGTGACGCGGTGTGGGCTGGATCGGCTGGAGGTGGTGTCGGCAGTGGTGGGCTTGGTGGGGGTGGGGGAGTGGCTGAGCGGACGCCGGGCGAGGTCCTTGCTGCGCCGGACGGCACAACGCTCTTGATTGTGTCGCCGCGAGATCGGGTGGACTGGTGGCGGTCGTTGATCCAGCGGCTCGACAAGCGCGAATCGGTGTTTGTTGCAACCTATGCCGCACGGCACTTTGCGGCCCGAGACGTGGCGGCGTTGATCGAACAGACCGTTCGCGAGGGTGGGGTTGCTCTGGGCCCGAGCGCGGGTGCGAGCACACGCACAGATTCGGGCGCCGGCTCATCCGGTAAAGACGATCGCTGGAGGCTGGTCATCGACGAACTCACGGGTACGTTGATCGTTACCGCGACTGCCGTTCAGCACGCCGCGATCACGGAGTTGATCGCACGGCTCGATTCCACGCCGTCAGCGGCACGGCGGCCGGTTCGGACGTTTGTCATCAAGAACCGATCGGTCAATGAGGTTCGCTCGATTCTGGAGAGTCTGGTTCGGGCGGGTGCATTGGACGTTTCGAGCGACAGTACACGTGCGTCGGAAGGTGGTGCGGTGCCACGCCTGGACGGCGATCGTTCTGGGGAGACTGGACCCGGCGTGAGTGACCTATTGCAGCTTCCACCGCCGCCCCGCTCTGATCCGATTCTCAGTGGTGCGGACGTGATCAGCTCGGATCGGGCTTCGGGAAGCAGCGTGTCGGGTCAGCGCGGTGGTGTGGTGGGTCGGTCTGGAATCTCAGCCGGATCGGGGCGCGGACTCTTGAGTGGCTCAGCGGGAACTGACTTGGTCTTTGCTGTCGATGAGGGCACCAACACACTGATTGCCGTCGGGGAGCCGCGTCTGCTCGGGCAGATTGAAGCGCTGTTGCCGACGATCGACGTTCGGCAGCCGCAGGTGATGCTCGAGGTGTTGCTCGTCACGCTCAGCGAAGCGCAGACCCTTGACCTGGGTATCGAACTTGAGCAACTCATCGTGAGCGGCGATCTTCGCATCCGTCTGAGTTCGCTCTTTGGTCTTGGCATGCGGGGTGGCGACGGTGATCGGGTTGGACCCGACAACGCCAATGGCTTTACCGGCGTGGTGTTGAGCCCCGGCGACTTTTCGGTGGTGGTGCGTGCCTTGCAGTCGCTCAACAACGGCCGCTCGGTGAGCATGCCCAAACTTCTGGTGGGGAACAACCAGAGCGCAACGATCAACTCTGTCCTGCAACAGCCGTTTGCGAGTGTCAACGCCTCGAACACCGTATCGACCACTTCCTTCGGGGGTACGCAGGACGCTGGCACGGTGGTGACGGTTACGCCTCAGATCGCTGAGGGTGATCACTTGGTGATGGACTATTCGGTGTCGCTCAGTTCGTTCGTGGGTTCGAGCTCGAGCGCCACGCTCCCGCCGCCGCGCCAGCAGAATCAGGTGCGCAGCGTGGCGACGATCCCCGACGGGTACACGGTGGTCGTCGGCGGGATCGAGCTTGAGACTGACTCGAAGTCGGTGTCGCAGATCCCGATCATCGGTGATATACCCGTCATCGGCGAGGCGTTCAAGACCCGCTCAAAGTCCGGCACGCGCTCAAAGTTTTATGTCTTCATTCGGGCGAACGTGCTGCGTGGCCGAGGTTTCGAGGATCTCAAGTTTCTCTCGATGCGTGACGCTGAGGCCGCCAAGATCGAGGATGGTTTCCCGCAGGTTCGGGCGAGGATCATTCGATGAATGGGCTGCCCAGATCTACGAGCACAAACGTCGGTGCCTCGATCGCCACGATGACCTTGATCGACACGGGTGCCGTCGAGTCGCACGGTCGGCGGGCAACCGTCGATCGGCCTCCGGTCGTCGGCGGATCAACAGTGGCGGCTGGGGGCCCTGGAATCGTGAGCATTGCTGGCATTGCTGGCATTGCTGGCATTGCTGGCATTGCTGGCATCGCTGTCGCAACGGAGAGCGATGAGGAGTTCTTTGCGAAGGTGCCGCACGAGTTCGCTCGACGGAATCTGGTGTTGAGCGCGGGAACCGAGTCGGGCGGTGGAATGCGCACGGAAGTGCTGAGAGTCAGCGACTCGACCCATCCGCTGGCGCTGTTCAACGTGGGTGTTCGGCTAGGACGTGCCACGCGAACGGTAGTGGAAGACGCGCAGGAACTCGCGGCGGCGATCGATTCGGGGTATGAGCGGTACCGCCAGAAGCGCGAAGCGAGCGGAGAGTCTGGCGACCAGAGCGGAAGCGCTCGTGAGGGATGGAATCTGGTTGAGATTGGCTCGCCGATTGGCACGGCTGGCGGAAGCCCAGAGGAGGTCGAAGCGGCACTCCGAGATGCGGTTCGAGATGCCGAGCAGGATCTGCTCAACATTTCGGGCAAAGCACCGGCGGTGCGGCTGGTCGATCTGATCCTGTTCGAGGCTGTGCGGCGCGGTGCGAGCGACGTTCACGTTCAGCCGACGCGAGACCGCACGCTGGTGCGCTACCGCTTCGACGGTGCGTTGCACACCGCGCGAGAACTGCCCGGATCGGTC
>JBGSRG010000435.1:0-3127 GCA_041737685.1 Phycisphaerales bacterium
CAGCAGCGACAGCGCCATCAGCACCCGTGCAAACCACACCAGCCCCCGCTGCCAACCCGCCAGCGAAACCCCCGTCTGCCTCGCCCCAAACAGCGACGCCGTCACCTCATCCAGACTCGCCGCAGTGCCCTCCAACCGCAGCCGCATCGAGTTGTCAATCACCCCCGACGCCTCCAACGGCGCAATGAAGTTCTCTCGCACATCCCTCATTACTTGCTCAACCGTCTGGTCCTTCGGCGGCACAATTTTGATCGTCACCGACGGCAACTCTTCCACCCGCTGAATCGACTGCGGCGACTGTGTTTCCACCACATCAACCACCGAATCCAGCGGCACAATCCGCGGCCCGTCCGGACCACGAACCCCCGTTGAAATCGGCACCGACGCCAGCCGCTCCTTGTACTCCAGCCGCCCGCCCTTGGGCACAATCACCAGATCCACCGTGTCGTCCGGCAGTCGAAAGTCGTCCACAAACGCGCCATCAAACAGCCCGCGCACCGACGTCCCCAGATCCCGCGTCGACAAGCCCAACTCGCGCCCCTGCCGGTTCACGTTGATCGTCCACTCCGGCTGCGTCAGGTTGAAGTTGGCCGGGTCGGGCGTCACGTTGAATCCAAAGCCATACTTGCCACCGGCCATCATGAAAACCTGCTGCGCAGCACCAATCACGCGCCGCAAGTCCGGCCCGGCAATCTCCACATCCACGCTGTTACCACCGCCCCCGCCGGGCCCGCGACCAAAGATCGACGACTGCCGTGCCCCGCCAAATGAGTCCGGCGTCTTCATCATCGAGTTGGTCAGCAGCGATCCGATCGGGATCACCTTCTCCACGTCCTGACTCGTCGCCCCGACAAACATGCCGCCGTTGAAAGCGCCGATGAAGAAGTTCTCTACCGCAACAGGCGAGAACGGCGACTGCGGCGCATCAAACCGAAAGATCGGCGGCAAGGCCGCCAACGTCTCGGGCTTGTTCACGTCCGCGTCCGAGTAGGGCTTGATCTGCACCTCGATCCGCTTGGCGATCTCCCGCATCTGCTCAACGCTGTACCCGGGCGGGATCAACAGACCGCCAAACACCAGATTGCGATTTCCCGTCGGCAGATAGTCCAAAGGCGGCATCAGCCGGAGCGACCCCAAAACCGCCGCCACCGCCAAAGCCACAATCACCAGCGGGCGCAGCGACCACGCACGCCAGCCCGTCATCAACCACAGCAGCAAATCGCCAAACTTCGCAGTCAACCGCGACAGCAGCGACGCAAGCCCAAACAGCGACGTCACCGCCCGCGCCACCCTCGACCGCTCGCTCGCCGGCCGGGGCCGCCGAAGCACAATCGCGCACGCCGACGGCACCACCGTGATCGAAACCACCAGCGACAGCATCACCGCAGCCACAATCGCCAGCGAAATGTCCTTGAAAAGTTGCCCCGCCTCTTCCTGAATCGTCAGCACCGGAATGAACACCGCCACCGTCGTCAGCGTCGAGGCAAGCACCGCCGCCCACACCTCCTTGCCCCCCCAGTACGACGCTTCCCGAACGCTGTCGCCCATGCTCAACCGTCGATAGATGTTCTCCAGCACTACCACCGCGTTGTCCACCACCATGCCCACCGCGAACGCCAACCCCGCCAGCGAAATCACGTTGATCGTGCGCCCAAAGGCCGTCATCACCAGAAACGTCCCGATCACAGAGATCGGAATCGCCAGCGCGATCACGCCCGTCGCCACGATCGACCGCAGAAAGATCAGCAGCACGCACGCCGCAAGCACACCGCCAAACAACAGGTTCCCTGTCACCAGCCCGATCGCCGAGTCGATGTACGTCGTCTCGTCGTACACCTGACGAATCCGCAGGTGCGGCCCCGCCTCGCCGCCCAACTTCGGCAGAATCTCTTTGCGCACCGTCTCGAGCCGCTCTCGCACCGCCGCCATCACGCTCACGACGTTCGCGTCCGATTGCCGGATCACGTTCATCGCCAGGCACGGCTGCCCAAATGCCCGCACAAAGCCGCGCTCCTTCTGGTGCCCGAACTCAACTTCGGCAACGTCCTTCACAAACACCGGCTTCAGCACGCCGCTCGTGCCCACCCCCGCCTCACCAACCTCGCGATAAGCGATGATCGTGTCCAGCACGTCCCGCTCAGTCACAAACTGGCCAACCACACGAACGCGATAATCCCGCTTGCCCTCGGCGATCGTGCCCGCCGAGACGTTGCGATTCTCCGCGCGCAGCGCCTCGATCATCTCGATCGGGCTGATCCGGCGCTGCGCCAGCCGCGTCGGATCAACCAGCACCCGAACCTCTCGCTCGCGCCCACCATAAATGTTCACCTCCGCCGCGCCGTCAATGCGCTCCAGAAACGGCTTGACCTCCTTGTCCAGTGCATCAAACAACGTCGAGATGTCAAAGTCCTTGAACCGCTCGGCCTGAGCCGGGTCAAGATCAATGATGATCCACGCGATCGCGTTCTCACTCGCCCCGTCCGCCGCCTTGATCACCGGCTCGTCAACCTCATCGGGATACTGCGGCACCTGTCGCAGCGAGTCCGAAACCTCCTGCAGCGCTCGAGAAATCTCCGAGCCGATGTAAAACTCCAGCGTGACCGTCGCCAGCCCCTCCTGGCTCACCGAGCGCATGCTCTTCAGGTTCGCGACGTTTTTCAGTCGCTTCTCCTGCTCACGCGTGATGTTGTCGATGATCTCCTGCGGCGAGCGGCCCGGCCAGTTCGTCGTCACCGTCACCACCGGCCGATCCACCGTCGGCGTCAACTGAATCGGGATCGAGCCAAGCCCGATCAGCCCGAACATCACCACCAGAATCACGCCAACCGCCACCGTCACCGGCCGCGAGATGGCCCAACGAATCAAGTCCATTGCCTGCCCTTCCTAGCCCGACATCAAGCCTGCTGTCCTCAGCCCGCCCCATCCGAACCCACCAACCCCGCCGTTCTTCTCCGCCGCGGCTCACTCCTTCGGCCGCTGCCCGCCGCCCGCACCCCCTTCGCCCGCGTTCATCACGTTCAGCGGCTGACCGGCGAACAAACGCTCGTTCCCTTCCACCACGACGCTCATCCCAGGCTGCAACACCGCCGAACGAACCACCAGCCGATCCCGCGTCGCGTACAGCGTG
>JBGSRG010000071.1:0-2292 GCA_041737685.1 Phycisphaerales bacterium
ACGCCCGGCACCCCCACTGCTCGGCCACATCGCCCGCACGATCCAGGTTGGCATCCACAATGCCCACCAGTTCCACATCGGCCATCTGAGCATACACCCGCGCGTGATGCCGACCCATGCGGCCAACACCAATCACACCCACACGCAACTTGCGCGACCCGAGCGCTCGCGGGCGCTTCGGCCCAGCGGTAGCGCCAATCGAGCCATTGCCCGCGCCCGTCTTGGTGCTGGTTCCCGCAACCTTGTGGCCCGCGTTCTTGCGGCCCAGGTCGTCCGGGCTGCCATTCGACAACGTCGCCATGCGTTGGTCCCTCTTCACTCCCGCCGCATCGTTCGCTGTGGTTGCGCAGCTGCGCGGCGAGTGGATCGATCAAGCCCGCCCGCCCCGCTCCGCCCGGTCAAAACCGGCTCACTTCGCCGCGGCTTCCAGCGCTGCCGCCAGTTCAGCCTTGCTCTGCAAGCCCACAAACTTCTTGAACACCTGACCACCCTTGAAGATGAACACTGTCGGAATCGCCGAGATGCCCAGTTTCACCGAGATGTCACGGTTCGAGTCTGTGTCAACCTTGCCCACCTTCGCCTTGCCCTGAAAGTCGTCCGCCAAGGCATCGATCACCGGCGTGAGCATCTTGCAAGGCATGCACCACTCGGCCCAGAAGTCCACCAGCACCGGCACCGCGCTGTTGGTCACTTCGGCCTCAAAGTTCGCGTCCGTAAAGGTCTTCACATTGGCGTTCGCCATGCTCGTTCGTTCCTTGTTCCGCTGGGGTTGTTGTTCAAGCCTCAGCGCTGGTTGTTTATGGATCAAAGCCCCGGGACCACCCCGAACGCTGAGCCACTTCCCGCACCCCATCTCAACCGGGCCTGTTGGCCCGTCGGCCCGTCTTGGATGCCGCCGAGCCTCCGGATGCGACAGCCCAGCCCTCCACCACAAAAACTCCCCAACTATCGAACCCCGCTCCGGCGTTCTGAGCCAATCCGGACACGAATCCTATGGCAGTCCAACCCCGCCCATCGGCGGCTCGGTTTCCGCCGCCAACCCCATCCCTTCCCCCCCATCTTCGCCCGACTTCCCGAGCAGCCTTACCCCCCGCCTCAAACCGCCCCCCCACCCGCCCCCTCCCTCCATCAACTCCCAGCACGCGCCCAACGCCTCCACATGCGCTCGAACGTCGTGGACCCGAAACAACCTCGCCCCAGCCAGCAAGTGCGCAACACTCAGCCCCAGCGTCGCCGATAATCGCTCGCTCGCCGCCACTTGCTTCCCCAAACCCGCGGCAGCACCCACAAAGCTCTTCCTCGACAACGCCGACAGCATCGCAAACCCCAGCCCCGCGATCCGCGGCGAGTGTCGAATCAACGCCAAGTTCTGCCGCACGCTCTTGCCAAAGCCCAAGCCCGGATCCAGCACGATCGACTCGGCCAACACCCCCGCCACGAGCGCTGCCCCGGCACGCTCGCCAAGAAACTTCACCACCGTACCGACGACCGCCCCATTCACGCCCCCATCGCGCGCCGCTCCATATTCCGGCTCGCGCTCATACTCCGTCGAGAGCACGTCATGCTCTGGCAACCTGGCCCGATGCATCAAAATCACACCCCGCCGCTGTGCCGCGATCAGTGGCAGCATCTGGTCATCATCCAGCCCGCCCGAAACGTCATTCACCGCATCCGCCCCAGCGCCCATCGCCTCGCGAGCCACCCGCGAGAGCGTTGTGTCCACCGTCAACAGCGGCGGCGTAGCCTCTCCCGCCGCCCCCACAGGCCCAAGCCCGCGCAGCTTCAGGTTAATCGACTCCACCACCGGAATCAGCCGTCGAATCTGCTCGTCCGCATCCACACGCACCGCGCCCGGCCGTGTCGATTCAGCCCCCAGGTCCAGCACGTCGGCGCCTTCAAGCATCGCCCGCTCAGCCGCCCGCACCGCCGCATCCACACCCTCCACCCTGCTGCCCGGGTAGAACGAATCTGGCGTGAGATTCAGAATCGCCATGACCCGCGGCCGGTCGAACCCAAGCAACCGCGCTGGAGCCAGTCGCCAATGCCTCGGCCCGCCAATCGGGTTCACACCAGCCGACTCCACGTCGCTCGCATCGTCTTTGGCTGGGCCATTCGCTTGGCGCATCAACCCTCCGCCCGTATCCGCTCGCTCTCGCCCCCTTCGGCCGGCGAGCGGTACATCGTCCTGTAACTGCGCGAATCCGCGAACTCGCCGCATGAAACAAGAACGCATCTTGCAAAAATAAGAGGAGCCGCGGCACGTTGCCAGCGGCTCCTCGGGGGGGGGGGCGA
>JBGSRG010000474.1:0-2239 GCA_041737685.1 Phycisphaerales bacterium
GCCCGCTCATACATCGCCGCCGCGTCGCCCGGCCGCTTCAACAGTCCAAACGACTCGCCCATCAATCGCAGCACCGGCTCGCCAACGCGTTCACTCTCAGTCAGCCCTGAAAGCATCGCCACCACCCGCTCCGGCTCGCCCTTGCGATTGAGAATGCGACCCTGCACAAGCCGCCACTTTACCTGATCTGGCTGCAGCGCAATCGCCCTGTCCAGAAGTTGCGTCGCCACTTCCAGCCGGTTCTTGCGAAGTTCAAGCTCCGCCATCGTCCCCCAAGCCTCGGCCACTTCCGGCTGCAACACCGTCACACGCACCAGCGACGCCATCGCCGCGGCGTCATCGCCCGATCGAATCTGCGCCATCGCCAAAAACAACGGATATCTCGCGTTGCTCGCGTCCGCCGTCTGCGCTGCGTGATAGTGCTCAATCGCACGATCATTCAGGCCAGCCTGAATGGCGCACGTGCCCGCCTCAGCGCACAACTGCGCCATCGCCGGGTTGTTCGTCATCGTTGCCCGCACCCGATCGCCGCCCGCAATTCCCGAAGCCACCCCACTCCCCTGCTGCTCCAGCGATATCGCCGCCTCATACTGCTCGAGCGCACCCGCGTGGTCTCGCCGGCCAACCAACGCCTGCGCAAACGCCACACGCACGCGAGGATCGAACGGCACCTCTTCGCACAACGGCTTCAGAATGGCTGCGGCCTCAGCAAACCGGCCATCACGCTGATGGATCACCGCAGCCGCCAACCCGGCTTCCACCGCGCCCGACCCATCTCGAACACCGTCGCCGACACCATTGCGAGAACCGCCCTCTCTTGCGCCAGCCGTGCCCGCGCTCAAGTCACGCTCACTCGCCCCCGGCCCAAGCGCAACCACCAACGCCCACGCAATCGCTGCCACCAGTCCGATCACGCCGACCGCCACAAGCAGCGCCAGCATCGAAACGCCACGCCGCGCACGCACGAGATCATCTGATTTCGAGACGGTCATGCTAGACTTCATCCGTGTGTTATCGGCCGCTTCGGCGCTGAACTTTGCTCATTCGACCCGCGCCAACGCTCCACAAACGCCTCATACTGCTCCGGGGTATCGATCCCGCTGTGGGCGCGCTCAGTCAGTCCCACCCCGATCGAATAGCCATGTTCCAACACGCGCAACTGCTCCAGCCGCTCCGCCTGCTCCAGCGGCGTGGGCGGCAGCGCCGCATAGCGCCTCAAGAATCCAACCCGGTAGACATAAACACCCACATGGCGCAGCAGTCCCGCCCCCCCGCCTTCTTGCGCCCCCTCGCCCGCGTCGCGAACGTGCGGAATCTTCGCTCGCGAAAAATAAAGCGCCCGCCCATCCAACGTGCGCACGACTTTCACAATGTTCGGATCGGCCGCCTCACACTCCAGCAGCGGCGCGGCGACCGTGCCCACACTCACTCGCCCCTGTGACTCCCCCCGCTCACCTCCCACTAAGGCCTCCACCGCTGAAGCCACCGTCGCCGATTCCAACTCCGGCTCATCGCCCTGCAGATTGACCACAATCTGGTCCTCGCTCAGCCCAAGCCGCAACGCCGCCTCATTCAACCGCGACGTTCCATTGGCATGATCCGCTGAGGTCATCACCACCTCGCCCCCAAATCCACGCACCGCCGCGGCGATGCGTTCATCATCCGCCGCAATCACCACCCGCCCCAGCACTCGTGAAAGCGCTGCCGCCTCAAAGACGTGCTGAATCAGCGGCTTGCCGGTTCGATCGGCCAAAACCTTCTGCGGAAATCGCACCGAGGCCAATCGAGCGGGGATGATGCCAACAACCGATTCCATTGCAGCTCTGTCGCCTCAAGCACGCGGTATCGCTTCGCCGAAGCCGACCCGCCCCCCTCTCGTCCCATCCGGTCCGTTCACGAAACCCGCAGTTCCGTGATCAGTTTCTTCAGATCCTCCCGGCGTTGCCTGATGTCCTTGAAGTTGATCTGCTGAATCGCGATCGACGACGCGATCTTGAATGCCTCCTCCGCGTCCGCAAGCACCGCCTCCGTTCCTCCCGAGCCTTCGCGAGCCCGCGCCTCAAGCGCAGCCAGAAGGTTGTAGTTGAACTCGCGAATCGCGTTCTCGTGCTGATCCGTCACACTTTCGAGCACCTGCCGCTGCGTCTGCACCGCCTCGTCCAACCAGCCGATCCGACGAAACGACTGTGCCAACAAGTCAAGAATCGTCGCCCGATTCTTCACGTCCGCCTTCGCGTCC
>JBGSRG010000492.1:0-1670 GCA_041737685.1 Phycisphaerales bacterium
GCCCCAACGCGCGTCGCTGATGGTCAAGAGATGACCCGTCGCGCCGCTGAACCGTCCGCCGTTGCTCAGCAACGTGCCATCCTTGAACCACTGATAATCCAGATTCAGACCCTGAGGCACCTGCGCCGTGAGCACGCCGCCCACATCCGCCGCTGATCCCTGCGCCATCGTCGGCGGCACGGGCGCTGCGATCGTGGCACTCGCCGAGACCACGTCTGATTGGCCGCAGCTGTTCAACGAGTAAACATCGAACGAATAAAGCGACCCCGGCACGAGCCCGTCGATCGTCAACGATCCGCCAGAGCCAACAACCGCGACCGAAGCCGACCCGCCGCCCGGATCTTGCGGGCTGAACCAGATCACCTTGAATTCGCTCGCCCCGTGCTGAGCAGGCAGGCTCCAACTCACCACCGCACGCCCATTGCACGGCGCCGCCACACTCAGATTGATCGGCGGCAGCGGTGGCCCGGCGGTTCGTGTCGCGCTCGCAGAGTTTGACAGCGGCCCCTGTGCGCACGGGTTCGTCGGCCGCGCCCAATACCAGCGCGGCTGCCCAATGGGACCGGCCTCGTCCGCCCAGACAACCGACGTACCCTCACCGAAATCAGGCACAATCGCGATCGCCTGCGCGCTCGAGAACAGTGAGTTCGCCGAACGGTAGACGACGTACTCCGAGGCATTGCCAACCCGCGACCACGAGAGCGTTGCGGCACACCCGCCGCTCGACACCGACTCGGCCGTCATCACCGGCGATTCCGTTGGCACACCCGCGGCGAGCGCCGTGGGCGCCGTCAACGCAGCCGACGAACTCTGCGAAAGCCCGCAATGGTTGTTCGCCGTGATGAAGAACACGTACGCCACCCCGGCCACCAACCCCGGCGGCGAGAACGCGGTCTGATCGCCCGCCAACTCAACGCTCGAAAAGTTGCCGAGATCAGATCTCGACCATTGCACGCTGTACGACGTGACCGGCGTGTTGGTCGGTGCCAACCAAGTCAGTCGAACACCCCCCAGACACTGCGGCGTAGCGACAAAGTTCTGCACCGGCAAAGGAAACGAGAACGACCGCGTCACACTGAGCGGAGCTGAAATCGGCCCCTCGCCACAATCGCTCACGCCACGAACCCAGTACGTCGCGGTCTGACCAAAGGGAATCTCCGGATCGGTCATCACGCGCGGAAACGGGTCGGTCTGCGCGATGCGGACCGCCTCGCTGAAGCCGCCGGTGAACGATCGAAAGAGCTCGTACTGCGCTGCGCCGGGCGCGATCGACCATTCGATCACGATCTGGCACGATGTTGACGACGAGTTGAAGAGCAACGGCGCGGGCGAAGGAAATCCCTGCCAGAGTTGGGTGTGAAAGTTGCTCGGCACACTCTGGCCCGATGTGCATCCCGCGGTGGGGGTGACGATTGCACTCACCCAGTACCAATACTGCGTGCCCGCCTCGCCCTCGTTGTCCACAAACGCGGTCTGATCCGACGCCACCGTGCTCAGGCCCCCAGAGAGCGCAAACGAAGGGCTGGTTCCTCGCCGCAGAAAGTAACCCGTCGCTCCCGGCACCGCCGACCAACTGAGCGATACCTGCCCGCACGAGCCAGCGCCGCTGAGCGTTGGCGCGGCGGGGCACTGCGCAGATGCGCTCCGCGGCACGCCCAGCACCAGCCACG
>JBGSRG010000502.1:0-4491 GCA_041737685.1 Phycisphaerales bacterium
TTCACGCGCTCGATCGTTTCCCAGCCAACGTCCGTCTCGCTCTCAAACAGTGTGCGCAGCCAGCCATCGCCTTTCTCTGCGGGCACGTCGTCGAGAAAGAGCAGTGCCTGAGCCAAACTCTTCGATCGCTCCCTCGCCGGCGAAGCAGCAACACCCAACGCATCCATGCTCACCCGCCACCCTTCCTCCACAGCCGCGTCGCGCTCGGTCCCCGTCCGCTCCTTTGCGAGTGCCGCGAAGTAGATCGCGTACAAGTTCAGCAACTCCACGTCCTGCTCGCTCCGCGCTGTGGCGAGCGGCGGCAGATACGCCTGCGCCTGAATCGGCAACCCCGCCGCGACCAGAAGCCCCGCCGCACGCTTTCGCGATGCCGGTTCTGAGCCGCCAAAGTGCTTTGTGCCTTGCGAGATCCTCGCTGAGACCGCGCCCGCCTGACAGCCACGCTGCTGCGTCGCTCTCAACAAGCCCCCCAAACCCACGATCAACTTGTCATTCAGTTCGCCCGCCGAGGCTTCGCTGATCTCAAGCACCTCGTCTGGAACCAGCACCGTGTCGCCGTATCGCAGCGCCGATAGCATCCACTCATACACCAGTTCGCCGTCCGCGCCTGCCTCATCTTTCAAGAACACGCCAACAGCGGGCCAATCGCCCGCTACCACCAGCAACCGAAAGTGCTCAGCGCGCTTTCTCGCCCGCTCCATCTGCTCGCGCCGGGCTTTGGCCTGCTCCGCCGTCATGCCCATTGCGCCAGATGGGCCTTCCATCATCGCTGCCATGTCCTCGTCGTCTGGGTCGAAACCCTCCAAGCTCATGCCGCCGACCATACCCCCCGCGATCCCCATCCCGCCGACACTTCCCATCTCATCCGCAACACCCTCCGCCGCTCCATCAGGCACCAGCGCGACCACAGGTGTCCCGTCTGCCTTCATGTCGACAACGGCCAGTGTCGTGCCGGGCGTGCCCGAACGCATGACTGCGCCGCCCGCGTCGCCAACTTCCGCGTCCGTCGCGCCGACAGAAGCAACATCGTCCGCCCCCGCGGGATTCAACAATGCCGAACGCCGTTGCGCTGCGAGTTTGGCACGCGCGCTCAGCACCGTCTGCGCATCACGCCGCACATCAAGCCGGACGATCAGTTTGCCAAGATCGGTGGCGGGTGTTCGCGGCTCTTCCCGTTCGCTCGAAGCCACGTCTTCGTCAAAGCCCTCCTCGTCCAGCATTTCTTCGTTCCACACGCGGCCCTGCGAATACGGGCCGGAGCTCAGGCCTTTGATGTACGACGAACGGCCGCGAGAGAATGTCGACGAGTATGACACCGACTGTGCCAAACCGGGCACCGCAGCGATGAAGAGCGCCGCAACGACAGCCGCGCACACTCCCCAGCGGCAAGCAGACTCGCGCACCCGCTTCAAAGTGTGCTTCACACCTTCACCCCTGCACTCAACGCTCACGTTCTTCTCATTGCTCATCACTCACCAACCCTTTCCATCGCGATCACCCAGGCCCGCAGCATTGATCTTCTCTCTCGCATCCTTTGGCCCATCTTTCTTTCCGGGGCCTTGGCTCTGCTTCTGGTTGCGCTTCTTCTTTCCCACGTTTTTGCAGTTCTTGCACGCCTTGGGCAACCCCATCGCCGACAGTTCGTCCAGGGTCATGCGCTCAAAGCGAATCACCGCCTCCAGATCTTCCCGATGCGACTCGCCCTGCTCTCCGCTGTCTCCGCTGTTTCCGCCGCTACGCTCCGCCGACTCGGCAAGAAACCGATACTGCGCCCTCGCCTTGCCGCTCTCGACAAGCCACTCGTCCTGACTCGCACCCTCCAGCCGCATCGCCCACGCCGCGTAGTAGCCGGCGCGTCCAACTTCTGTCCGCAGCAGTTCCTCCACCGCCGGGTCCAATCTCGCCGACCCGCTCGAAGCGTCCAGCATTCGTTCCAGCCGCTCCTGACCCGCCACAAGGTCTCCCGCGTTCATCTGCGCCCGCGACAGTGCAATCTCAATCCGCGATTGCCGCTCCGCCCTCGACTGCCGCTCTGCATCTCGCCCGCTCCCACGATCTAGTCCCACTTCAGAAACCCCCGCCCGCTTCATCAGCGTCAGCGCACGCTCATCCGCATCCGCTGCTTCCTCCCAGCGCTCGGCCTGCTCGAACGACACCGCCGCTCGCACCGCGGCGTGGGCATCGTCGGCATCGCGCAACGACCGCCCATAGCCCAAGTGAAAGCCAATCATGGCCACCGGCACAACCGCCCAGAGCATCCAGAGCCACGTCCGTGTCATGCGTTCACTCCTTGCACGCCGACACCCAACGATGTCGGCCGCGTCCGCCGCGTGTTCCGCCTGCGCCCCACCCCTTCGCTACGACCGCCGCCAGCCGACGTTCGCTTCCGTTTCGTCGTATGCACCCATCGCCGTTCGCCCTTCGCGCCCCACAGAATCAAAGCCGGGTCAAGCAGAGCCAGCACGCCGCTCCCCATAGCAACGCACGCCAAAGCCCACGCCAGCACTGTCGAATCCGCTTTGCCACCATCACCACTCGGCCACAACCCCGCCGCGAACGACGTCGGCACATGCCGCGTGTTCACGTCCAGATAGCGCCCGCTCAATCGCGCTGCCAACTGGCGCAACGACGACGTGTCCTGTCTGCTGCTGCGACCCGCGATCTGCAAGCCCCGATGCGGGCTGCCCACACCAAGCACCAGCGTGCTGCCGATCGAAGGAGGAAGCCGCGGCGCTTCGCTCGCTGGCAGCGTGTCGCCGTCAGACACGATCACCAGCGAAGTGCTCCGTACCGGCCAGCGCTCGGCCATCACCGCCGCCTCGCGCACACCCGCGTACATCTTCGTTGGCCCATCCTCAAACGCGTACTCCAGCGGAAGATCATCAAAGATGTTCCAGATGATGTTCATGTCCCACGTGTCCACCACCACCGGCTTCGCCCCGTTATAGAACGCCACAACACTCACCCGCGCGCCGCTCAGGTCGGCCCTTTGCATCATGCTT
Source organism: Phycisphaerales bacterium (assembly GCA_041737685.1). Lineage (GTDB taxonomy): Bacteria > Planctomycetota > Phycisphaerae > Phycisphaerales > UBA1924 > JAHBK01. The sequence continues at coordinate 3,003 of JBGSRG010000502.1, forward strand.
CGCACCACCTGCCTCGCCCGCGCTGCCCGAGTCAGCAGGCCGCCGTCGCCAGAGTCCTTCAGTTTCATGCTCGGCGACACATCCAGACAAATCAGCACCCGCCGATTCGTGCGTTCCAGCGGGTCCGGCTGCGCGGGTGCGCCGTCCAGACCCAACAAGGTCACCAGCCCCCACAGCAGCGCTCCCACCGCCAGCGAACGAGCCACGCCCGTTCCCTTTACCCACATCCTCGGCCGTCCACTGCTGCCAAAGGCCAGATAGCCGACCCGTGCGCGCCGCCGCGCGTGCAACCACTCGCCCAAACCAACGACCAAAGCCGCCAGCACCCCCGCAAGCGCCGCCGCCAGCCAGGCATCCCACACACTGTTTGCAAGCACCGCGACTACCACGGGTTCCACCTCCAACCAAGCAGAAACAACCCGTGTGCCACAACCAGCCCCAGTCCCGTCCACACAAACGGCCGGTAGAACGACACTCGCTCCGCCTCAGCGGGCTTCAACCGCACCGGCTGCATCTTGTCGATGTGCGAGAAAATGAAGTCCAGCCCCGCCTGCGACCCCGCCGAGAAAACCCGCCCGCCCGTTGGCACCACCACGTCGCTGAGTTGCTGCGGCGCAACTTCGCTGCCGATGCAAATCGCATGAACAACGATCCCCTCGTCCGCCAGCGACTGCGCAATCTCAAACGCCGCGTTACCACCAAGGTCAAAGCTGTACCCGTCGGTGATCAGAATCACCAGACGGCCGCCCTCCGGCTGCCCGGCGAGCAGATCGCGAGCAAACTTCAGCGCGTGCCCGATCCGCGTTCCGCCCATGTGCGGCGGCATTCGCTTGGGGTTCAGAAACGGCGCAGCCTTGCGAATCGCCGCCAGATCCTTCGTCAGCGGCATCCACCGAATCACCTCGACCCCGAAGATCGTCAACCCAAACGCATCGCCCTCGCGACGCTCGCAGAACGTCTCGATCGATGCCATCGCCGCCGTGAACCGCGTCTCAACCGAATCATCGTCCGACGGCGCCGCCCACTCATTCGCCGTGCCCAGCGGCGAGGCCATGCTGCCCGAAACATCCAGCACAATCTCCACATTGGTCAAGACTCGCTCCTGCTGCGGCGGCTCCAGCGTGCGAGGCTCAGCAAGCACCAACAAGCCCACCGCCAGTATCGCCGCCGGAACGCACGCCGCCGCGCTGATCCCGCGCGTGATCCACCACCGCCGACTCATCCCAACGTGGTCCGTTGGCATCGCCACGCGACCGCCCCAGCCAGCGCCAACCTCTCGCACCACCACCAACGCCACCAACACGGCGGGCACAATCAACAACAGCAACACCCACGGATGTGCGAAACTCACTCTGCCACCCCCGTGAGAACCCCGCCCGTGCTGGCCCGCTCCATGCTGACATGACCCGCCCCAAACGGAGCCAGCAGCCGTTCAATCTGCGCATCGCTGGGTCGCACCGGTTCCGGCGCGTGCAACCACGCCTCCACC
>JBGSRG010000518.1:0-20390 GCA_041737685.1 Phycisphaerales bacterium
GTCACGCGATAGGCCGACTCCGCGTCGCACGCGCCTATCCATCGCGTCCCCAGCGCCTTCTGCACCGCGGTCAGCACACCGCGAATCGTCCCGGCGTCGCCCGCGCCGATCGTGTCTCCCAGATCTATCTCATCAACGCCCAACCGCACCAGCCGTGCTGACACGTCCGCAACCGCGCCAGGTGCGATCGGACCCTCAAACGGACACGCGATCACGCACGACACATACCCGCGCACAGACAGCCCGTTCCGCTTGGCCATCTCGACCACCGGAACGAACCGTTCAATCGTCTCGCCGATCGACGCGTTCGTGTTCCTCTTGCTAAAGGTCTCGCTCGCCGCGGCGAACAACGCAACCTTCGAAATCACCCCCCGCCCCGCGCGCTCGTTGGCCTCAAGCAGACTCTGCATGCCCCGCTCGTTCGGCACCAGCGCAGAGAGCACCACCGCGCCGCCGGTCTCTGCTCCAAGTGGCACATGCGCCCCGCCTGTGCTGACTGCAACTCCCCTTGCCCCAGGTGACCAAGCCTCCCCACCCCACCCCGCCCCCATCATCCCCACCAACTCTCCCGCATCCCCCAGCTGCGGCACCCACCTCGGGCTGACAAAGCTCGTCGCCTCAACCTCATCTACACCCGTCGCGCAAAGCAGTCGCACCAACTCCGCCTTGTCGGCAGTGGCAATCACACCCGGCTCGTTCTGCAAGCCATCCCGGGCCGCAACATCAGTAATCCGAATCCTGCTACTCATCCCGCACCGTTCTTCCTCACGTCGTGTATTCAGCGTTGATCTTCACATATTCAGCGCTCAAATCGCAACCCAACATGTACGCACGTCCCGGTCCCTCTCCCACCGTCAACATCACACACACCGGGTCCGCATTCATCGCCGCTATCAACTTCGGATCTGCTTTCGATGCGCCCGTCGGCAACCCCGACCGGTACACCTCCACCCCGCCACCCGCCGAATGCCCATCGCTCAACGTCAGGCTCGTGCTCATCGGGTCAAACCGCACGCCCGCGTTCCCCGCCGCCGTCACAATCCTGCCCCAGTTCGGGTCCTTCCCATGGATCGCACACTTCACCAGCGGAGAGTCGATCACCGCCCGCGCCAATCGCTCGGCCAACTCGTCGCTCGCCGCGCCGCGAACCTCAACGCGGAACATCCGGGTCGCCCCCTCACCATCCTTCACCACTTTCTGCGCCAGTTCCTGACACAGCGAAGACAACGCTTGCTGAAACCCAAAGAACTCCGGGTCGTTGCGATGAATCGGCTCGCCCGGCACCATCCCCGAACTCATGCAGATCACCGTGTCCGAGCACGACGGATGCGCATCCACGCTCACACGATCAAAGCTCTCGCGACACGCCCGCTCCAACGCCACCTGCAGGCAGTCGGCATCAATCGCCACATCCGTCGTAATGAACGCCAGCATCGTGCCGCTCGGCCCAAAGCCGCCCACATCGGCAGCGCTATCGAGCCTTGGGGCGATCATGCCCGAACCCTTTGCGATCGCGCCCAGATGCACCTGATGCCCCCGAAGTTCCAGTTCGCGATGCGCCGATTTCGGAACAAGGTCCGTCGTCATGATCGCCGCCGCCGCCGCGTCGTCCGTGCCGTGTCCGCGTGCCAACTCGCTGAACAATCCAGGCAACGCTGCGCACACACGATCCACCGGCAAACGGTGCCCGATGATCCCGGTTGAACTCGGCATCACCTGCTCAACATCGCATCCAACCAACTCCGCCACCGTTCGCATCGTCACAATCGCGTCTTCAACACCCTGCTGCCCCGTCGCCGCGTTTGAGCAGCCCGCGTTGATCAGCAGCGCCCGCAACGCACCAGGTCGATCCGCCCCGCGCAGCGACTGATAGCGTTGCCGCCACTTGCGACCAATCTCCACCGGCGCACCAACCACCATGTTCAGAGTGAACACTGCGGCGGACGAAGGCCGATCACCATCGTTCACCAGCAGCGCAAGATCCGGCTTGCCCGAGGGCTTGATGCCCGCCTTGCAGGCCGCAGCACGAAATCCGGTCGGTCGAGTCAAACACACGGTGGCATACTCCAGCAACAAGAGGGCGAGACGGACAACGGGCTAACGACAACCAGACGACGACAAAGGTCAAAACGACAAGAACGACCGGACGACAAGCAGGACAACAAGCAGACCGTTGAGAACGAGCAGCGAGCTCACACAAACCGTCCACCGCCAAGCGCACATCAACGCTCGCCACCGCCCAAAGCCGCGCAGTCTGAGCGTAGCCCCAGCACCCCTTCCCCCCTCTGTTCCCACCCACCGTCGCCTTACGCGCCGGCGTGCGCTCTTGTCATTTCCCTTTGCCCCATGCCTTTGCCTTTGTCTTCGGTGGCACAGGCTTCCCGCCTGTGCATCTTCCTTCCCCGATGCATCGACACTTTAGCAAATATCATGATTCGCCCCCGTCTGAGTGCATGCATATTTCATTATGCACTAATTGTCCGACCTACAGATTTGGTATTACCCAAGAATGGCCATCGACATTTTAACAGATACTTTCACTGCGATCATGATATTGACATCGATCGCACTGATGTTCTTGTTGTTACCAAAACTGGCTCATTTGCCGCCTTACTGCTTTGTCCTTCCCCGTCACACCATCCCCTTCAACTCCCGCCTCATCACCTTCCCCGTCGGGTTCCGCGGCAGCGCCTCCAGCACCCTCACCCCACGCGGCACCTTGTACCCCGCCAAACGCTCGCGGCACCAGCCGATCAACGCCCGCTCATCAAACTCCACTCCCTCGTTCATCTCGACAAACGCCAGCGGCACCTCGCCCCGCATCGGGTCTTGCGAGCCCACCACGCCGCTGGCCCTAACGCTCGGATGCCGATTCAGCACTTCCTCAATCTCTCGCGGAAAGACATTCTCACCGCCAACAATCATCATCTCTTTCAGTCGGCCAGTGATAAACAGATGCCCCTCATCGTCCATCCGTCCGATGTCGCCCGTCCGCAGATATCCCTGCTCGTCAAAGGCCTCTCGCGTCTCGGCCTCTCGCTTGAAGTACCCCTTCATCACGTTCGGCCCGCCGATCCGCACCTCCCCGTCCTGATTTGAGCCAAGATTCTTTCCCGTCGCCAGATCGACGATCCGCTCCCGCACCGCACTCTTTCCCGTGCCCACCGGCCGGCCCACACTGCCACGCCGGAACTCTTCGGGCCGGCACCAGTTGCTCACCGGCCCCGTCTCGGTTAACCCATACCCCTCGTTGATCGTCACACCAAAACGCTCCTGAAAGCCATCAAAAACCGCCTGCGGCAGCGGTTCGCCACCACTCACGATGTAACGCAGACTCTCAAAGTCGGCCTTCGTCGCGTCCTTGGCGTGCAAGAGCGCGTTGTACATCGACGGAATCGCGATCACCACCGTGGGCCGATGCTCGCGCATCAACTTCAAGATCTTCGACGGCACAAACTTCGCCGTGTACACCACTTTCATCCCCGCGCTCAGCGGCAACAACGTCAACGCCGTCAAGCCGAAACTGTGAAACTGCGGCAGCACACCCAGCATCACGTCGCGCGTCGAAAAGTCTACCGTCCGCGACACCTGCTCGATGTTCGAGCCAATGTTCCCGTGCGTCAGCATCACGCCCTTGGGCTTGCCGCTTGTGCCGCTGGTATACAGCAGCACGCCCAGCCTGTCGTCCAGCCCTTCCCCGCCGCCCATCCCTCTGGGCCATCTCAAAGGCGGCACACCCTTGAACCCGATCTGATCCAACCGGATCAACTCCACGCCCTTTGGCGTGCCCTCTGCTTTCACAAAGTCCAGCATCGGCCCCACCGTCACCACCGCGTCCAACTCCGCATCTTCAACCACAAACTGCAGTTCCTCGGGCTTCAGCAGATAGTTCAGCGGCACCACCACCCGCCCCGCCATCCAAGCGCCCAGCGCCGCAATCGGAAACGCCCCGCTCGTGGGCAGCATCAGGCCAACGTGCTTCGCCTTGCTTCGCTTGTCAATCGCTCGCGCCGTGTGCAGCGCCGCAACCAGCAACTCATAGCCCTTATACGACCTCACATCATCAACCACCGCCACCGACAACGGGTGCGTCACCAACTGTTTCAGAATGGGTCCATGTATGCTCATAATCACCAGCCGACCGCAACACCCATCGTCATGACCACGACACCCCTCCGGCCCGCGGCGACGAGCCGCTCTGATCCAGCACCCACCATACCCACAAGCCCACTTGGCTTAGTTAGTGAGTACTTTACACTATCCGTTCACTCTCCGTGCGTAAACATCGCCCACCCCTCCCCACCCCCACTCCCTGCCAACCCTCCCTGCCCCCACTCCCGCCTCTCCCGTAGCCGAATCTCCCTCACTCCCGCCCAAACCCGGAACCATCAGCCCCAAACCGCGTCCATAGAAGTACAGAGAGCCCCCATTTCGCCCGCTCTGTTCGCCCTCGCCGAGGCGGCCACAGCCCAAGCGCTGGAGAATCCCAATGAATCAACCGCTCCACAGACGCCATCCTTCACGGCCTTCTCCGTTCCCAATCCTCGCGCCATCCGATCGCTCGCTCACCTCTCGCACGCTCAGCGTCTGCGCTGCCATCTTCATCGCCGCCTCCGCCCAAACGGCCTCCAGCGCTGCCCCACCACCCAGCGCACACACCGCCCCCACTTCCGCTAGCCCAGCCGTCGCCAGCCACCTCTCCGACGACCCTTTCATCCGGGCCATGGCCACCGACCCGAACGATCCGATCGTCAAGGCTTTCGCCGCGTCCCAGAAAGTGCGTGTCGCCGAGAGCAAAGCGCTCAAAGCCCTGCGATTCGAGTACTTCCGCTCATCCCGCAACATCGAGGTTCGCCAGGTTGGCATCCAGAAACTCCGAGTCTACACCGACCCCGCCGTCTACCCCGCCCTGCTCTCCATCTTCGCTCACGAAGACCGCGACGTGAGGGGCGCCATCCTCGATCACCTCTCTGACCAAGCAACCGACGAGGCGGATACCACCATCGCGTGGGCCGCGATCTTCGACCACGACTCTTGGTTCCGCGATGAAGCGGGCAAGCGTCTCACGGCCCGATCCGCCGCCGACGGCGGGGTCTCCAGCCGCGTTAAAACCGTCGCCGCATACGGACTTCGCAACGCCAACGACACCATCGCCGGCAGCGCCGCACGCCTCATCAACGGGCTGAACCTTGTCGAGGCCATTCCCGCGCTCATCAGTGCCCAAGTCTTGGGCAACCTACCCGCTGATGACGGCGGCGAGGCCGCACTCGCCTACATCCTCATCGGCACACAACAGGCTTTCGTCGCTGACCTCCAGCCCGTCGTCGGCGATTCGGCCGTTGGCTTTGATCCCGAGCTGGGCATCGTCACCGACGGTGTTGTGCTTCGTGTCATCGACGCCGTTGTCATCACCTACCGAACCGAGATCCATTTCCAACTCGTCGATATGGCCAACCGAAACTGGTCGGGCTCGGGTTCTGGTTCCACCGCTTCGCTCGGCTATGACAGCGCAAAGTGGATCGATTGGTACACCAAAGAGTTTCTGCCCGATCAGGCCGCCAAACGCGCCCAGGCCGAAGCAAGCGCCAACGCCCCCAAGTCGCCCCGGCCAGCACAAGACAACTGACCGACGCCAATCCTCAACCTCAATCACTCTCGGCGATCACCGATGCCATCGCCAGAGTCTCGGTATGACTCAGCGACACGTGCCATCGCGCGATGCCCTGGGCCAAGGCTATCTCCGCCGCCTTGCCCGTCACACGCAGCGTTGGCGCTCCCGTCGCCTGTCGCACCACCTCAATCTCGGTCCACGAAATCCCCTCTGCCAGCCCAGTGCCCAAGGCCTTCATCGCCGCCTCTTTCGCGGCGAATCTCGCCGCAAAATGCTCGCACCGCCGACGCACTTCCGGCTTGGCGGCCTCTTGCTCACCCTGCGTAAAGCACCGCTCCACAAACTTCTCGCCGTGCTCGCGAAGCATCCGCTCGATGCGCGACACCTCCACCAGATCTACCCCGTGTCCGACGATTGCCATAGTGCGCAATGATACTGATCCATGCAGGTCTACACGCAGATTCCGAACACCACCCTCGATGGCACACAACCCGCCACCTCAGGCTGCGTGCTCGTGCCCACCATGGGCGCTCTACACGACGGCCACGCGGCGCTTGTGCGCCACGCCCGCTCCCTAGCAAACGCTCAGCCGCATCGGCCCGGCGTCGTGGTCTCCATCTTCGTGAATCCAACGCAGTTCAACGACCCCGCCGACCTTGACCGCTACCCGCGAACGCTCAACGCCGATCTGGCCATCTGCGATGCCGCTGGCGCAGACGTCGTCTTTGTGCCAGACGTGGCAACCGTTTACCCCGACGGCACCAATCCGGCCACGCCCGCATCAACCGCTCCGACTCTCCCTCTGCCACCCGTCGCCACGCAGCCGCAGCTCGAAGACGCGCACCGCCCCGGCCACTTCGCCGGCGTGTGCCAGGTCGTCTCTCGCCTCTTCAACCTCACAGCTCCCTCTCAGGCCATCTTCGGCGAGAAAGACTGGCAACAACTCCAAGTCATCACCGCCATGACCGCATCCACGACTGCAAGGCTGGCCGCAGCGCCGTCTCGCCCCATCCGCATCGTGCCCTCACCCACCGTCCGCGAACCCGATGGGCTGGCCATGAGCAGCCGCAACCGCTTCCTTCCACCCGCCGATCGCGCCACCGCAGCACGCGTCTTCGCGGCGCTCGTCGAAGCCCGCAACCATTCAAACGTGAACAACGCCGAACAATCCATGCGCCGCCTCCTCGAAGGCGCAGGCCTCAGCATCGACTACGCAGTCATCCGCAACGCCACAACGCTCCGCCCACTCCCCGATTCGTCTCATTCAACCAGAAGTCCGCACGCCGCACGCGCCCTCATCGCCGCGAGGCTGGGCAATGTGCGACTTCTCGACAACGCGCCTTGGGACCGAGCCTCCTGAACTCAGCACGCTGAACGCGGCCGCTCATGCGTCGCAGTCACGGGCCTGCAAGTCTTCCAATCGCCCGAGGCAATCACCTCCCTCGGCTACCATCGCCAGCACGTTCGCACTTCTGACACTGCCCTTCATTCATCCCCGCTCCTCACCGGAGAACTTCCTTGCCGCTGCACACGCCCCTCTACGCCTTCCACACCTCGCGCCACGCAAAGATGGTCGACTTCGCTGGCTGGGATATGCCCATGACCTACGGCTCGGGCCCTGGCTCGGGCATCATCGCCGAACACAACCACGTCCGCACCAGCGGCGGGCTTTTCGACGTTTCTCACATGGGCCGCGTCAAAGTCAGCGGCAGGCACGCCCGCCGACTGCTCGAACGCGTTTGCTCGCGCCGAATCAGCGACATGCAGACCGGACAGTGTCGCTACTCGCTCGCGTGCAACGAGCAAGGCGGCGTCCACGACGACGTCATCGTCTATCGAATGGACGACGACGAGTTTCTGGTCGTCGTCAACGCATCCAACCGCGAGAAAATGCTCGCCCACTTCGAGTCCGTCCGCACCGCGGGAGATCTGACCGCCAAGATCGTTGACGAAACGACCAAGACCGCGATGGTCGCGATCCAGGGTCCAAAGGTCATGGAGTTGGTCTCGAACTTCAGCAAAGAGATTCCCGCTCTCAAGCGCTACCGCTTCGCAGTCAAAAACCTCCTCATCGTCAAACTCATCGTCAGCCGAACCGGCTACACCGGCGAAGACGGCGTCGAAGTCATCCTCCCCGCCGCCATGGTCGACATGGCCATGAAACTGCTCCTCAAAGACGCGGGCATCGACAGCGACAACCCACTCATCAAGCCTGCGGGCCTCGGCTGCCGCGACACGCTCCGCATCGAAGCGGGCATGCCGCTCTACGGGCATGAACTGGGCGAAGAGATCAACGCCCTCTCCTGCGGCGTTGACTTTGCAATCGCGCTCGACAAAGACCAGGACGAACGCGGCGAGGCATATGTCGGCATGGCCGCGCTCAAGAAGACCCGCGACGAAGGCGGCCCAAAGCGCAAACTGGCCGGCATCGCGCTCGAAGGCAAACGCTCGGCCCGCCAGGGCATGAAAGTCATCATCGACGGCAAGGTGGCTGGCGAAGTTTCCAGCGGGTGTCTAAGCCCCACGCTCGGCTACCCCATCGCCATGGCTTTCATCGACCGCGAACTCGCCACCGACGGCGTAGCGGTCGAGATCGACACCGGACGCGACGACCGACTCTCGGGCAAAGTTCGCAAACTGCCCTTCTACAGCCCGACCAAGGGCGTCTAGTCTGGGTGGGACAGGCGTCCCGCCCTTCCAGCGTTCGCAGAGATCGATGGGACGAGCCATGCTGCCGCGTACCATCCCCTGATGGACTCCAGAACGCCGAAATCTGTTGCCCGACCGCCGCGGCGATACCTCGACAACGCCGCAACGAGTTTCCCAAAGCCCCCCGGCGTGGCTCTGGCCGTCCAGCACTTTCTCACCGAAGTCGGCGCACCCGCTCGCGGTCTTTACTCCGAATCTCGCTGTGCTGCAACGATCGTCGAACGCTGCCGCCAGCGCATCGCAACGCTCGTTGGTCTCACCAGCCCGCGTCACGTGGTCTTTGGCCACAACACCACCGACGCGCTGAATCTGGCCATCAAGGGCGTCGCCGCGAACATCCAACGCCGTCACAACCGGCCCGTGCGAATTCTCACGAGCACCTTTGAGCACAACTCCGTGCTTCGCCCAGTCAACGCACTGGTCGAACTCGGGCAAGCGCAGTGGTCCAAGGTCGCCATCGATCCCGTCAGCGGCCGGATCGACCCCGATGAAGTTTCCCGCCTCATCCGTCAACTTCACCCCGATCTGGTCGTCATCAACCACGCCAGCAACGTCACGGGCGTTGTGCAGCCGATCACACCCATCGGCGAGACTTGCCGCGAAATCGACTGCCTGTTCTTGGTCGATGGTGCCCAGTCACTCGGCCACGTGCCCGTGAACATGCTCGAATCGTGCATCGACCTGCTCGCCTTCCCCGGCCACAAGGGGCTGCTCGGCCCGCAAGGCACGGGCGGGCTCTGCATCCGCCCCGGCGTTGAGCATCGACTCGACACCGTCCGCGAAGGCGGCACCGGCAACATCAGCGAGCAGCAGACCCATCCTCAGATGCTCCCGGAAAAATACGAAGCCGGCTCGCACAACGGCATGGGCATCGCGGGCCTCTCCGAGGGAGTCGCGTGGCTGCTCGAACGCGGAGTTGAAGCGGTGCGCAGCCACGAACGCACGATCATGCAACCGCTGGTCGACGCCTTCGATAGCCCGGACGAACTGCCCGGACTCCGACTGCTCGGCCCGCCGACACCTTCACCCACCACCGACCGCATCGGCGTCTTCAGTTTCACGCACGAAGCGCTCAGCCCGGCCGAACTTTCCTCGCTCCTCGAAGTCGAGCACGGCATCCTCAGCCGCCCGGGCCTTCACTGCGCTCCGCTCGTCCACGAGGCCTATGGCACCGCACCGCCCTCGGGCACGGGTGCCTGCCGATTGAGCCTCGGGCCATTCCTGAATGTCGAAGACGTAAGGTTTGCGGTTGACGCGCTGCGCGCAGTCTGCCACGCTGATCGGGACGAGTTGGTGGCAGGGGAAGGTGGCAGGCACTAGGCACTAGGCATTGGGCATTCGAGGCGATCGCGTGATCAGGGGACCTGAAAGTGGTGGCCCTGCCCGGGACTGGCGGGACAAAGAACAAGTCCACAGCGGTCGCGAAGAACACACCAGCGAAGTGAGCGGAGTTTCGACGCTTTCGACGCGCAGCAGCGAAGTTGAGTCACCGTGGGTTGCCGCGACAGCAGCACCAAAAGGCCGCGGTTTCACCCCTTCCGCCACAGCCCGCCGCCATACACCGCCGAATCACCCAAATCCTCCGCGATTCGGATCAACTGGTTGTACTTCGCGTTGCGGTCGCTGCGCGCTGGCGCACCGGTCTTGATCTGACCGCAGTTGGTGGCCACCGCGATGTCTGCAATCGTCGAGTCTTCCGTCTCGCCCGATCGGTGCGACATCACCGCCGCGTAGCCGTTCCGCACCGCCAGATTCACCGCGTCGAACGTCTCGCTCAGCGTGCCGATCTGATTCACCTTCACCAGGATCGCGTTGCCGCAGCCCTCGTCAAGGCCCTTCTGCAAGAACTTCGGATTCGTCACGAACAGATCGTCGCCGACCAGTTGCACCTTGTCGCCCAACCGCTTGGTCAACTTCGCCCAGCCGCTCCAGTCGCTCTCGGCCAGACCATCCTCCAGCGACCGCACCGGGTACTTCTTGCACCACTTCTCCCATATGCCGATCATCTCATCGGAATCCACGATCTTCTTCGGATCGCTCTTGAAGAAGCAGTACCCCTTCTTCTTCTTCGCCGCGGCCTCGTTCCACAGCTCGCTCGTCGCCGGGTCGAGAGCCACAAAGATCTGCCGGCCCCAGTCATAACCCGCTTTCTCGGTCGCCATCTCCAGCAACTTCAGCGGCTCCTCAGCGTCCTTCAGGTCTGGGGCAAACCCGCCCTCATCGCCCACCGCCGTGCTCAGGTGCTTCTCATGCAGCACCTTCTTCAGCGTGTGGTAGATCTCGACCCCCGCACGGACGGCCTCAAAGAAATCATCGAAACCCCACGGCTGGATCATGTACTCCTGAAAGTCCACGTTGTTGTCGGCGTGCTTGCCGCCGTTGAGCACGTTGAACATCGGCACCGGCAGCACCTTTGCCCCGCTGCCACCAAGATAGCGATAGAGCGGCAAGTCGCACGCCTCCGCCGCGGCCTTGGCCACCGCCATCGACACGCCGAGCATCGCGTTGGCGCCCAGGTGCTCTTTGTTGCCCGTGCCGTCGAGCAAGATCAACTCACGGTCCACCGCCTCCTGATCGCGCGAGTCCATGCCTTCGATCACCGGCGCGATCGTCTCAATCACGTTGAGCACGGCCCGCTCAACGCCTTTGCCCATGTACCGTTTCTTGTCGCCGTCGCGAAGTTCAACCGCCTCGTGCTCGCCCGTGCTGGCGCCGCTGGGCACCGCCGCGCGCCCGATAACGCCGCAACTCAGCCCCACCTCCACCTCGACGGTCGGATTGCCTCGGCTGTCCAGAATCTGACGGGCATGAATCGCCTGAATGTCGTACATCGATGGCTCCGAGTGCGAGTGAAGGGCCGCCCGCGCAACGAACAATCGTGCCGTGCAGGTGCCGCTGGTCGCACTGTAGCCGCAGCAATCGCCCGTTAACGGCCCTGCACTCTTCCACCAACCGCTCCGCGAAGTTTCGCCCAACGCGGCACGGCCCCCAATCGGGTAAACTCACACCATGCCGCTCACCAGCCAGGGCTTTGCCGACCGAATCTCGCGACTCAGGGCCGACCTGAGCGAGCAAGCGCGGCGAGTTCGCTCGCTCATCGAGGGCGCTTTCGATGCCTGCTTTACCAAAGACGCCGATGCCGCTCAGAAAGTCATCGACCTCGACGAACACATCGACCGTGTCGACGTCGAGCTCGAGAAAGCCTGTGTGGCCCTGCTCGCCGAGGCGTGCGGATCAAACTCCGTCATCGGTGGCGAACAACTGCGAATGGTCCTGACCATCGTCAAGGTCAACAACGAACTCGAACGCATCGCCGACGCTGGCGTCTACATCGCCGAGCAGGCCGTCCGGCTTGCCGCTCAAGAGGCCCCACTGCCAGAAACGCTCCGGGTCATCACCAATTCTGTCGTCGGCATCCTGCGAGACGCTTCGATCGCCCTTGACAAGCTGGATGCGAATCTGGCCCGAGTGGTGCTCGCGAGCGAGGAAGCGGTGGAAGCCTTCAAGACGGCCATCCTCCGCGACCTCACGGTGCAGGTCGCCGCGGGCCGTATGAGCGTCGATATGGCCTTTACAGTGCAGGAAATCACCACGCAGTGCGAGGTGATGGCGGGCCACTGCACCAACATCGCCGAGCAGGCACTTTACGTCGCCAGCGGCAAGATCGTGCGACACATGCAGGGCCACTGGATCGACGTCCCGCAGAACGGCTAAGCGATCGATCTGCGCTCGCCCGTCACCTGCCGCCCGAACGGGGTCGGTCAGGCTCGCACAACCCCGCCAACCCAGTAGCACAAACCGTGATACGATATGGGATGCCACACCAGCGCGCTTCCGCAGATGCAGATGCCGACGCCGCACGTTTCCCTATCCACGATCCCATGACGATCCCCTCCGACCCGCACCGACTGATGTCGGTCGCCGCAGGCATGTCCGCAGCCGCCGGCAAGGGCGCAAGCAGCAACACCAACGCCGACACCCCGCCGGATGCATCGCAGAGCGCTGCCGCGATGTTCGCAGACGCCGCCGACCGAACCACCGAAACCGAGTTCTTCTCCGCGATCCCCCAGGGCTATCGCAAGGGAGTACACAAATACGTCGTGGTGCTCGGCACCGTGATGAGCGGACTAGGCAAGGGCATCTTCGCCTCAAGCGCGGCCAAACTCCTCAAAGACAAGGGTTTGTGCGTTGCGCCCATCAAACTCGAAGGCTACCTGAACATCGATGCAGGAACACTCAACCCGTTCCGTCATGGCGAGGTCTTCGTCCTCGACGACGGCACCGAGTGCGACATGGATCTGGGCACCTACGAGCGATTGCTCGACCAGGACGTGACCCGTCGAAACTTCACAACCTCCGGCCAGATCTTCTCGACCATCGTCGAGCGCGAGCGACGCGGTGCATATCTCGGCCGCGACGTCCAGTGGATTCCGCACGTCACGGGCGAGGTGAAGCGCCGAATCCGCGAGCTCGCCCTGCACGGCGACGGACATCGACCCGCCGACGTCGTCTTCATCGAAGTCGGCGGCACCGTGGGCGACTACGAGAACGGCTTCTACATCGAGGCGCTGCGAGAACTAGCCTTCGAAGAGGGCCAGGACGCCGTCTGCTTCGTCGCCCTCACCTACGTCATCAAGCCGCAGAGTCTGGGCGAGCAGAAGAGCAAAGCCGCACAACTGGGCATCAAACGACTGATGGAAGCCGGCGTGCAGCCGCACATCCTCGCCTGCCGCGCAGAGGAAGAGGTCTCCTCTCAGGTACGCGAAAAAATCGCCATGTTCTCCAACGTGCCGATGCGCCGCGTCTTCAGCATGCACGACCGCACCAGCGTCTACTCCATCCCCGAGGACATGCGCTTTGCCGGTCTCGATCGCGAAATCCTCAGCGTGCTCGACCTCCACGACCGCACGCACCACTCCTCCGAAGACCGCAACCGCAAGGAATGGACGGGCTTTGTCGATCTGGTCACCCGCCCCAAGCAGCGGCGCGTCACCATCGCTCTCGCCGGCAAGTACGTCTCAACCTCCGACGCCTACGCCTCGATCGACAAGGCCGTTGAGCACGTCGGTGCTCACCTGGGCTGCGACGTCGATCTTCGCTGGGTCGAGACCACCAACCTCAACCGCACCGCCGCCGCAGAGGCCCTGGCCGACGTCGACGGTGTCATCGTGCCCGGCGGCTTTGGCTCTCGCGGCGTAGAGGGCAAAATCGCCTGCGCCCAGCTGTGCCGCGAAACCAACCTGCCCTACCTGGGCATCTGTCTGGGTTTCCAGGTCGCGGTCATCGAGTTCGCCCGCAACGTCTGCGGCTTTGCCGACGCAAACTCCACCGAGTTCCGGCCCGCATGCGCCAACCCCGTCATCAGCGAACTGCCAGAACAGAAGAAAGTTGAGGGCTTGGGCGGCACCATGCGGCTGGGCGGACAAGAGGTCGAGATTCGCGCCGGAACCCTGGCCGAGTTCCTCTATATGCCCAAGAGCGGCATCGGCCGAAGCGCTGGCCTGGCCCGCGGACGCATCGAGCCGCCAACCTCCACCGCAATCTCTCGCCTCACCATCCGCGAGCGATTCCGACACCGCTACGAGGTTGACCCTCGCTTTGTCGATCGTCTGGAAGCCGCCGGGCTGATCTTCAGCGGCAAGCACCCAAAGCAGCCCATCATGCAGATGCTCGAACTGCCGGTGCTGGGCCTCAGCCCGCAGTCGCCCGTCGCGCACCCGTTCTTTCTCGCAGCGCAGTTTCATCCAGAACTGACCAGCCGCCCGCTCCGACCACAGCCCATGTTCATGGGTCTCATCGCCGCGGCGATGCGTCGCAAGTACGCTGACGACTCTGCCGTGACGCGCGACCCGGCCATCGGCCAGTGGGTCCGAGAGCAAAAGAAAGCCGCCCAGACCGTCTAAGTGCTGCGACACGGCCTGCGTGGTACTAGGCGTCCCGCTCGTCCAGTCTTTGCCCAAAGCTTGCATCGGGCAGCGCGCCCTGTGACGGCTATCGCGTCTCCGAACAGCTCAGCCCACGCAAGAGGCCCAAAGCCAGTCTGTCGCACGCCTCCCGCCCCTTCCCCCCCGGCTTCGGCTCACGCTTGGGCCGACGCGCTGTCCCATCCAACCAAACATCTTCCCACACCCCGCTCCGCCGATCATTGTCATTCCCACCGCTGACCCAAAAAACAACAGGGGCCCGAGCGTAAAGCCCGGGCCCCTGGATTCTACGAAACTGCGATCGAACCTGAATCCGGAGGGATTAGGCGCGACGACGACGGCCAGCGACCAGACCGCCGAGGCCGAGGAGGGCCAGAGCGCCCGGAGCGGGCACAACCGAGACCGAGGACTGACCCGTGAGGGTGTTGCCCTGGCCGTCGGTGTACGTGAAGCTCACGTCGTAGGTGTTGCCGATGGCGGCATTGGGGGCGTCCCAGTTCAGGACGATCGTCGGAGCGAGGCCGTTGTTGCCAACGATCGAGACCGAGCCGCCGAGGGCGCCGATGCCGCCGTCGTTGGTGATGGCCACCGCGATGCTGTCGCCATCGGCGTCTGTGAACGACGCGAGGACGAGGTTGAGGGCGTCGGGATTCACGAAGGGATCAGCCGTGATAACGGCGGGGGTGCTGAGCACATCCGGGTCGGTATTCGTCATACCACCCTCGATCAGGAACGAGAAGTTCGAGACCGCGATATCGATTCCTGCAGCCTGCTGAGACACTCCGTACGTGATGTTGCCGTTCGGTGCGAACAGGCTTGGGATGGTCGCCGATGGAACGCCGTTACCGATGAACGCCGAGTTACCGAGGGCCAAGGGAGTGAAGTTACCGCTGATCGTTCGGGGAGAAAGGTCGTTCGACTCCCAAATGAAGCTGGCGAGGCTGACCCAAGCGCCGCCCGCACCAGTGAAGGTGGGGTTCGCAGGAGCAGGAGCAGCGTTCGGGAATGTCCAAGCCTGCTCAGCCAGCACGCCCAGATTAACCGAGCGCTGGAAACCCGTCCAGCTCGCACCTGAAACGACACCCGCCAGGCCCTGTGCGTAGTTGTGCAACGCCGCCGGAGCGAAGAATGCACCGTCAGAAAGTCCGAGCGAACCAGAATAGGCAAAGATGCCCAAATTCTGCGCAGGACTCACGACGTTGTTCTGAAGAGCTGTCTGGGTCGCGTTCAGCTGCTGGCTCGTGAAGTCACCACCGATGTTTATTGCGCGACCCTGCAGCGCAATGCGCTGACGAACCGTCGCCCCAGCCGGGGTGATGACGGTGTTGGCACCGAGCACCGTACCGCTGGCCAAGCCGGTGGTGTTGTCAAAGCCAGGAACTGAATCGATCGTCACGAAACGAAACTCGATGTTGCCAGTGGCGACACCGAAGGCCGAGCCGGCAAGGCCGACAACAGCGAGAACGGAAAGTGCAGCAATCTTCTTCACAAGAATCTCCTTCAGATATTCGAGGGCAGTACGAGAATCCACAACAACGACGTGGGGAAGATACATCAAGGCCGGGGGGGTGTCAACCCTCTTCCAAAATTTCCGGGAAGGGTTTCTGGGCCGTTCAGACCCGATAACCGACACCCAGCCCGCACAGTCAATACAGATATAACGCCATTCGCATCAACGCCTTACGACGAATGATTCAGACCGGTTCCAAGCCTCATTCTGGCCCGATCGGGCCTCCAACCCGCCCAGCGACAAACACTTTCAACACGAAATCTTCACCCTTTACGGGTGGGGAAAGCAGCAAAACCCGCCCGCCAGGAGCCGTTGAGCCCCTCACAACGAACGATCCCGATAACAACAGCGTTCCCGATGCTCGCGGCGGAGTGCCCGCCACAGAGCCTCTCGTCGCTCCCTTCCTTCTATAGATACCGTCGGTCTCGTCGTCGCCGCCGCTCCCCGAGCCATCAGCCTGCTCAGGCCGAAATTGCGCCATCGCCGCGGCGAGAGGCACTTCTTTCAATCCATCCGGCGTAACCACCAACGCAGAAGTGGGCACACAGCCCGATTGATCTGCGGAGTTTGGTGCCGATCCAAACGGCACCGCGCACACGCTCGCCTGTTCGAGCATGATCGGAAGACCCGCTCTGAGTGCAACGCCATCATCAATGCCTCTGGCGTTACTCGCGACATACACCATTCCACCCGCACCCGCCGAGAAAATCATGACGCCCGAGCACGCCTCACACGCCGCGGGTGTCTGCGACGCCGCGACCGCCTGATACGCGAGCGATGCATCACCCGTCGAAGCGATCGGCACGGATTGCGCAACAACAATCGCGCTGTCGCGTGCAGAAACGCGATCGACGCTGATCGAAAGTTCAACCAGTTCAAGCGGATCCGACGGGCGATCGCTCAGCGCTATCGCCCACAGTGACAACGGCTCTGAACCATTGCTGCGCATTGCGCTGCCGCACGCACGCCCAAACGCCAACGGAAAGCGATAGTGCCGATCGTCCGACGCCAGCCGCACTTCGCCGCGTCGATCCGCCGCCACTGGCCGGTACACAAACTCGAATCGATCGGTGCCGAGCCGCTTTCTCGACCACGCCAGCCCACTCTGCCCCGAACTCTGACCGACGCCCGGCGTCAGTGTGGCGTGTGCGTTCAGGTGCTCGTCAATCACCAGCCATTGAACCTCGCCGGTCTCCGCATCGCGGCGAGCATCCCAGCGAACAAAGCCGATCCAGCGTGAACCATCGTCGAGCGGCCGTTCAATCAGAAAGCCGGTGTCGTCGCAAGACCTTCCGAGAACACTTCCGGCCGGAATCTGCTCGATCGGACGGTGCAGCGTCAGCTGATCGTTCACGATTCGATAGACGCTCAGCCTTCGACCAACCGCCGAATCGACGGTTGAGTTGCCCGCGGAATCGAACATCGAATCGCTCGACCCGGCATCGTTCTTGCCACCGATCTGCGCTGATGCCGCAAGCACCACCGGCCACGCCGGCGGCGGCCCCTCCTGGGCAACCATCCAGCGGCCACTTGGGCTGGTGAGTGGCAGCGTCAGGCCGTCATACGCGACGGTGCCGAGCGAAACAACCTCGATGTTGCCGGCAACAAAGCGGCTCTGAGTCGATCTGCCCGCAACAGCCGGGCCTTTCTCGCCAGAGAGTGAGGCCGCCTGAGCATCGCGAGCAATCGTCTCGAAGGGACTGACTGGCCGAACCGATTCCACGACACAGCCGCCCGCCATGAGGCCGAACAGCCCAGCCGCGCTGAGCAAGCCGAGTCCGATCACCCACGCGCGAGTGGCAAACCTCGCAAGTTGAAGGTGCGAACTCAGTCGCAGCGCCAGACAGGCCCAGATCGATCGCGTGAGGGAAAGTCGCACACACCAGTCTACTGCCGCGACGGCCACGCAGAGTCGGTCGACCCAGAAGCACGGGAAGCCGAATCCGTTGCGGGTGTGACCACTTTGCTCGGCGTGATCGGGACGTTCGGGCTGATCGCGGCGGCCCCGGGGGCAGCCGGATCGCCCCCTTCCTCAGGCTTCGGGTGGCGCTCCGGATCAAGTTGCTGGCGCAACTGCTCCAGCCGCTCGCGCTCGTCCACCGTGGCGCCCTCAATGTCCTCGGGGTTCTCGATCACCACCGGCGTGATGAAGGCCACAAGTTCGGTCTTGTTCCGCGAGCGCTCCGTGCTCTTGAACAACTCGCCCAGAAAGGGAATGTCGCCCAGCAGCGGCACCTTGCGCACAATCTCGCTGTCCTCGCTTCGCAGGATGCCGCTGACCACCACGGTCTGCCCGTCGCGGATGATCAGATGCGTCGTGGTCTCTCGCCGATCCACAATGAACCCACCAAAGAGCGTCTGGTTGGGCTGGATCGAACTCAGTTCGAGATTGATCCGAAGATCAACGTCCTTCTTGATCGTGATGCGCGGGCGCACACGGAGCGCGATGCCCACCGCCCGATAGTCGAAACTCTGATTCAGCGTGCCGTTGTCGGTCGTCTGGCTGTCGGTGATGAAGGGGATGTCCTGACCCGAGAAGAACTCGGCCTCCTGATTGTCGCTGGTAAAGATCCGCGGTTCAGAGAGGATGTTCACGTTGGTCTTCTGATTCAGCGCTTGCAGCACCACGTTCAGATCGACCCCGATATCAAGCACGCTGGTATCAAACAGCCCCGGCAGCAGGTTGTTCTTCTGGCCGCTGAACACCTCTTGACCAACACCCGCGCCGGCACCAATCGAGATCGCGTTGTCGGCGTTGGTCGGCACAATGTTCTGGCTCGACCAGCGCAGCCCCAGCGCATCCAGATCGTCGATGCCGATCTCGACAATGACCGCCGAGAGCAGCACCTGCCGCCCCGGCTTGTCAAGACTCTCGATGATGCGTGCCACCGATTCCTGATACTCCGGCGGCGAGAGAATCATCAGCGCGTTCTGCCTCCACACCGGCACGATGCGAATCTTGGCCACAAGATTGGAACTGCCCGCGGTGTTGGTGGGCGGACGCGCCCGCTGCCACCAGAACTGAATGTTGCCCGCGCCCGCCGTCTGCTGCGCCTGCTGCGCGCTGTTGTCTGAGGCAAAGGGCGATGCGCTCGACTCTGAACTGCTCAGCCCCGTCTCCTGACGAGGAATCTGCGCCAGCGTGCCCTCTTGGCTGAGCAGCGCGTTCAACTGCTCGGCGAGTTCCTCAGCGCTCGCGTGCTTGAGTTCCACAATCCGCGGCAGGCCCGCCGTCTGCGGCTTGTCCAGATCCTCGATGATCCGGTCGATCACGCTCAGATTGTCCGGGCTTTTGGAGATGACCACCAGGCGGCTCGCCTCGGGGATCGCCTCAAAACTAAACTGCCCCTGCAAACGCTGAGTCTGCTGCTGGTTGTTGCTCGCCTGTCCCGGTCGCCCAAAGAGCCCAACGAGCAGATCCCGCACCTTGACAGGGTCTGAGTTTCGCAACTCGTAGATGCGCGGAACCACGGCCTCTTCCGGCAGCGGCAGGTCCCAATGCTCGAGAATCTGCCTTCGAATCTCTTCGAGCGTAGAACGCTCAGCAACGATCGTCACCGAGTTCTGCTGCGTGTTCGTTGAAACCCTCAACTCAGGACTGACGGCCGCCGAAGCCGCCGGTGTCTGCTGTCCCCCTTGCTGTCGGCCGCCCTGCCCGCCGCGCTGCTGCAGCAACTGCTGCAACTGCCGGTTCTGCTGCTGGGCCTGCCGAGCGTCCACCGCAAACAGGTCGCGTACGTTCTGAGCCACCTGCGTCGCGTCGGCAAATCGAAGATGAAACGTCTCGGTCGCCACACTCGAAGCGTTTGGCTGGTCGAGCGCGGCGATCAGACGCTCAATCCGTTGCAAAAGCCCGATGTTGCCGATAACGACAATCTGGTTCGAGTCGTTGTCGATGTTGATCTTGGCAAATGACGGCAAAATGCCCTTGATAATCTCGCCAAGATTTGCCGCCGAGCCGTTGCGCAACTGAAAGACCTTCTCGACGATCGAGCCCAGGTCCGTTCGATCCAGCACGCTCGACGACGAGGGCACCACCGGCACGTCCTGCCGGTCAATCTCCGCGATATCGCGCAGCAGAATCAGATCGTCCGTCTCGACAACCGCGATGTTCCGCTGCTGCAAGGCCAAGAAAATCAGGTCCAGCGCTCGCTCGCGTGCGATCGGCTGATCGTTGAGAATCGTGATGGTTCGCGCCAGCACGTCCTGCTGCGGCAGCACCACCTTCCCCGTCGTCTCAACAATAAACGGAATGACCTGATCGACCGTGACATTCCGAAAGGCCAAAATCGTCGGCTCACTGTTCATCAGCCGCCGGCCGCCGCTGCCACGAATGACCGCTCTGCCCGAGTCCTGCCCCGGTTCAACGGCCGCTGCCGGTTCATTTTCGGCGGGCTGGTCCGCTTCGTCTTCGCCCTCAGGCTGCATGGGCGCATCGACTTCGGTGGAACCCGCCTGCTCGGGGCTCGTCTCGGCCGGCTCGTCGATGGCGTTCACCGGCTCATCGCTCCCGCTCGGCTGTTCATGCTCATTCGCATGCGCAGCAACCGACGCAAACAGCATGGCCAATCCATCATCCGCTTGCACGCTCTGACTCGCGCCAAACGCGCCCAGCGCCAGCCCCGCCGCCGCGACC
>JBGSRG010000541.1:0-11561 GCA_041737685.1 Phycisphaerales bacterium
CGGACGAATCCACCCATCTTTCGGCGCTTCCAGAACACCAGAGAGTGACCGGCCACCCATTCCAACCGCCTCAATGCAGAGCCTGAAGCACCGCTCAGCCGACGCCGAGTTGATCAGCCTGCGCGGCTTGGCGCTCGCAGCCAACGGCGCGATCGCCGCCAAAAACCGGTCATAAATCCCGAGATGAACCAGCACGCGCCGCGGGGCCATGCACGTCTGGCCCCCATTCGCTGTCACACCAAACCAGATCGATCGCGCTGCCAGTTCCGGGTCAGCATCAACCAGCACAATCGCCGAGTCATTGCCCGAAAGTTCCAGCGTTGTCGGCAGCAAACGTTCAGCGGCGGCCTTCGCAATCTCTCGGCCCGTCCGTGTTGAGCCTGTAAACACCAGATGATCCAGATCATCCTCCAGAATCATCCGTCTCCCCTCATCGCGCGTGGCGTCGCGACGGCTCAGAATCCCCGCTGGCAATCCCGCTCGCTCGGCAATGTCCATCAGCAGTCCCTGAGTCTCCGGCGCGTGCTCGCTGGGCTTCACCACCACCGAGTTGCCCGCCACCAGCGCCTGAAGCATCTGAATCCCGAGCAGTTGCACAGGATAGTTCCACGTCGCGATGATCCCCACGCGCCCAAGCGGCGCTCGCGTCAGATTCACACCCAGATAGCGCAGCCAAAGCGGCGTACCCGGCGCACGCACCGCCCCAAGCACCCGGCGTGCGCGTCGCTCGTGCCAGCGGCACGCCGCCAGCAACGGCGCAACATCCGCCGTCAGCGCCTCGTCTTCAGGCTTATGAACCTCGCGGCAGATGCTCTTCGAGAGCGGCCCCACGTTCGCCGCCAGCAAAGACCGAAGCCGCCGAACCCAGTCCAAGCGGGTCTGAATCGGAGACACGGCCCACCGCTGGCGATTCCTCAGGTTCTCAGAAACAAAGTCGTTCTCATCACCCTTCGGCTGGACAGAAAGACTCCGCGTCTCTCCCAGTTCGCCCGTCGAAGCCAGCGAACCTTCCGCGAACCCCGCAAGTTCAGCCTTGGCAACAGGCTCAACGGGATCAAGCGTTGCAGGCTTCAAGTGGCAGCGCTCTCTGGTTCAGGTGACTGTTCAAAGGGACGCTCGTCCCGACACGCGATTCGATTCACGCCTGCAAAAACTGAATCTGACTACGCTGAACGTTTCGATTGGAGCATGGTAGGAGATTCAGCCCCCAGGCAGCATTCCGCATCCGCCCAGGCAAAGCAAAGCCAGCCCACAAAGCCGGACTCAGGGAGCAGCCGAGCGGTTCTGGCAGACCGGCTCTAACAGAGCGGCTTTGGGCAATCACACAGGATCCACACGAAAGAGCGACACACCCACAATCGGTTAGACTTGTCCCAAGGTCACCTATCGGAGCGTTCGAGTGTCGAAATCGGGTCCGAGAATTGCAGTAGTCGGTGCAGGTCCGGGCGGGCTTGCCGCGGCGATGTTGCTCCAGTCCGCTGGCTGCCGCGTCACCCTCTTCGAGGCCGGTGATCAGATCGGCGGACGCACCAGCCGCATCAGTCTTGAAGATCGCCAAGGCCGCGAGTTCCACTTCGACCGTGGACCGACTTTCTTTCTCATGCCCTACGTCCTCGAAGAGATTTTCAGCGCCGCAGGCCAACGTCTCACCGACCACGCCACGCTCACCCGCCTCGACCCAATGTACCGCCTCATCCTCGGTCGAACCGGGCGTGAGCCAGCCGTCATCGACGCAACACAAGATGTTCCCGAAATGGCCCGTCGCTTAGCGACACTCTGCAAGGCCGACGGCGACAGTTTCCACAATTTCATCGCCGACAATCGAACCAAACTGCGCCTGATGGAACCCGTCCTGCGACGGCCCATGCGAAATCTCTTTGACGTGGTCACCTCCGCCTCACCCCGCTTCCTGCCACACCTCAACCCCCACCTCAGCGTCAACGGACTGCTCGAACGCTACTTCTCCGATCCGCTCGTCCGGCTCGCGGTCAGTTTCCAAAGTAAGTACCTGGGCATGAGCCCGATGGACTGCCCCAGCATCTTCACCATCCTCCCCTTCATCGAGTACGAGTACGGCGTCTGGCATCCGCACGGCGGCTGCAACGCGCTCATGCACGCAATGGCCTCGGTCCTCCGCGATCTTGGCGGCGAGATCTACTGCGACAGCCACATCACCGCCCTTGAGTTCGAGAACACCCGCGTTCGAGGCGTCCGAGTCGCAGGCCCGCAAGGCCAACGAACCGAACGCTTCGACCACGTCGTCATCAACGCCGACGCTGCCGCCGCGATCCGTCGATTCGTCCCTTCGCAACTCCGCCCGGCCCAATGGCTTGACAACGCCATCGACAAAAAGAGATACTCGTGCAGCACCTACATGCTCTACCTCGGCCTTGAAGGCAAAGTCGATCTGCCCCACCACACCATCTATGTCAGCGAGCGATACCGCGACAATCTCGAAGAAATCACCCGCTCCGCCACGCTCTCCGCCGATCCGAGCGTCTACGTCTGCAATCCCGCTCCAACAGACTCAAGCCTCTGTCCCGACAGCGCATCTGCTCTCTACGTGCTGATGCCCACGCCCAACAACCAGCCCAACGCCGCAGGACGCTCCATCAACTGGGACACCGCCGCTCCAGAAGCACGAGCGCTCGTCGTCCAACAACTCGACCATCGCTTCGGAATCCGCGACCTCGAACGCCGGATCGTCGTTGAGAAGCAAACCACTCCCGCAGATTGGCAGACCGGCGTTGACCAAACCGGCCCAATCCAGTTCGGTGCCACCTTCAATCTCGCCCACAACCTCGGCCAGATGCTTCACCGACGCGTGCAGCATCGCTGCCCCGGCGTAGACGGACTCTGGTTCGTCGGCGGCGGAACACACCCCGGCAGCGGCCTGCCCGTTATCTTCCTCAGCGCACAGACAACCGCGCGTTTGCTCTGTGATGAATCAGGCCTAAGTTATCCGACTCCCAGCAAACCCGCCAGCACGGCCAGGCACCATGTCTCACACGAGCACGCCGCCCTCGCCATCGGCTGATACAACGCGCTCAACCAACGCCCCGCTCGCAGTGCGCACCTTGCCATAATGCCCCATGCAAGGATGGGCTTTCAAACTCGTTCGCGTCTGGGGCATCTGGGTCTACGTCCATTGGACGTTTCTGCTGCTCCTCGCCGTCATCGCAGGCTCCGAACTGCTCGCCTCAGGCACCGTGCCAATGCCACAGCGACTCGCCGCGGCGGGAATGGCCACGCTCTTTATCATCTGCGTCTTTGGCTGCGTCGTGCTGCACGAGTTTGGCCATGCCATGGCCGCTCGCGCTTACGGCATTCGCACCAAAGACATCTACATCCTGCCCATCGGCGGCGTAGCACGTCTCGAGAGTGTACCGCGTTCACCGCTCATCGAGTTCGTCGTGACCATCGCCGGGCCTGCGGTCAACGTCGTCATCGCCGTCATCCTCGCGCTGGTTCTCGGCATCGGCGCCGTCCTCGACACCGCTACGGGCGCGGCCAGTGGCGCGAGCGGTGCCAGTGGGGGGGCGGGGGCTGTGCCGCCTTCGCTCCTCAGTTCATCCCTTCTCGAAAAACTCCTCTTCGCCAACATCGCGCTGGTGATCTTCAACCTCATCCCCGCATTCCCAATGGACGGCGGCCGCCTACTCCGCGCCATCCTCGCCGCGATGATGCCCTACGAACGAGCAACCCTCATCGCCGTTCGCGTGGGGCAGGCTGTCGCCGTGCTCATGGCCGTCGGCGCGTTCTTCGCTGGCATGCCGCTCCTGCTCTTCGTCGCCGTCTTTGTCTTCGCCGGGGCAAGGGCCGAACTCGCGACCGCTCGCGTGCTCGGAAGGCTCGACGGACTTCGCGTTGCCGACGCCATCGAGCACCGCTTTGTCGTCTTGCGCGAGCACGACGCCATCGACTCAATCGCCCAGATGTTCCAAAACGGCCAGCAGTCTGACTTTCCCGTCGTCCGCGACGACCAGTCGCTCTACGACCCCGACCATACTCGCTCTTTCACCCCGTCGCTGCTCGTCGGCATGATCTCCGCTCAGCAGGTCGCCCAACTTCTCGCCCCCGAACACGCCCCCGCCGCCGCCACTCCCGCTGGCAGCATTATGCAAACTGACTTCGCCATTGTCCGCGAGACCGACTCCCTCGAATCAGCAATCCAGCGCATGCAAACCAACGCCCTGCACGCCATTCCCGTGGTCGTTGATGGCGGACCAAATCTTCGCCTCATCGGGCTTCTCACGAGATTCTCCATCTCGCAGATCCTCGATGCTCGGGCCTTGCAGCCGCGCCGCAATCGCTGAGCAAGCCCCGATCACAGGCCCACCACATCGTCCATCCCCGGCAGGTGGCAACTCAGTCCCAACTCCGACTTCAACTTCCCCGCCAGCGCCCGCCGAGGTCCATCCTCACCGTGCGTCAGATAAACCTCCGGTCGTCGCTCCGGGTCCGCCGCCAGCGGACGACACCATTCAACCAATTCACGCTGACCCGCGTGCGCTGAGAAACCGCCCAGCGTGTGAACGCGCGCCTTAACCACGATCCGCTCCCCAAAGATCCGCACCGACTTCGCACCATCAACCAACTGCCGACCCATCGTGCCGTGCGCCTGATAGCCCACGAACACCAACTGTGTCTGCTCCTTCCACAGCCCGTGCCGAAGGTGATGCATGATGCGTCCGCCCGTACACATCCCCGACGCCGCGATCACCACGCACCCGCCGCGATCATTCAGCGACCTCGACTCTTCCGCGCTCTTCACGTAACGCAGGCCCGGAAACTTCAGCGGCGCCAACTGCTTCTCCAGCAGTCCAAGCGCCTCCTCGTCATACAACTCGCGATGGTCCTGATACAACCTCGTGGTCGCCGTCGCCATCGGGCTATCGACATACACCGGACACTGCGGAACGCGCCCTTCCCGCAGCAGCGCCCCCAGGTGATACACAATGTCTTGCGTACGACCCACGGCGAACGCCGGTATCAGCACCTTCCCACCGCCGCCGATCGCCGTCGAAAGCACCCGCGCCAGTTCGTCGATCGATTCGTCAAGCGGCTTATGGTCGCGGTCCCCATACGTAGATTCCATCACCAGCACATCCGCATGCTTGAATCGCACCGGATCGCGCAGGATCGGTGAGCCATTCGGACCAACATCCGCAGAGAACACGATCGTCCTTGCCGCCGTGTTCGTTGCACCCTTCCCCGGCTCGTGCAGATCAATCTGCAACGAGCCAGCGCCCAGAATGTGCCCGGCGTCCACGATCCGAACCGTCACGCCCGGCACCAGCTCCAGCCTGTCGTCATACTCGAACTGCCTGAACAGCCGAATCGTTCGCTCCACATCCTCGCCGGTGTACAGCGGCCCAACGCTCCGCTTGCCCGCACGCTGCCGTTGCCGCGTCTCCTTCTTCGCGTCCGACTCCTGAATCGAAGCCGAATCCCGAAGAATGATCGACGCCACCTCGATCGTCGCGCTCGTCGCATAGATCGGCCCACGAAACCCCGCCTTCACCAGCACCGGCAAACGGCCGCAGTGATCCAGATGCGCGTGCGAAAGCATCACCGCATCGATCGACTGCGCCCGCACCGGCGGCAGTTTACGATTGTTCACATCCGCCTTGCGGTCCCCCTGAAAGAACCCGCAATCAACCAGCACGCTCGACCCGCGATACCGCAACAAGTAGCACGATCCCGTAACCTGGCCCGCCGCACCGTGAAAGCTCAGTTTCGCGTCGTTGGTCATAGTTGCTCGTGTTCGCCTTCCGTGCCCCACCCCCACCCCGCGCCCCCAACTTCAAGCATAATCGAATCTTCACGCAAGCGTGTCCCCAATAATCTCCGCCCCCGCGATCCAGAACCCCACACCCCCGCCGCCCGTAGAACCATTCGCTAAGACAGCGCTCAGAGGAGGTCAAGGCTCCATGAATTCGAGCGAAACACCCCCAGATTCACTGCTCAAAGTTCGCGCCACCTGCCGAGCATTAGACTCGGAGGACGCCGCAATGAACGCGAACCTGATGCGCAAGGCCGCCAAGACCGGCTCGTCCGGCATGAAACGCTATTCACGCGAGGTCTTCGAGGCCTTCCGCGCTGCCGCCCGACCGCAGCCCACATATCCGGGCAATCTCCAAGCCATCGACCGTCTCGTCTCACTCGACAGAACACGCCTCGGCGCAATGTGGATCGGCCACGCAACCATGCTCCTTCGCATCGGCGGCGTAAATGTCCTCACCGATCCCGTCATGGGCGAACGCATCGGCGTCAGCCTCGATCTTGCACGCGTCGGCCTCGCCCGGCGTGCCATCACCTTCGGCCTCTCCCGCCTGCAAGATCCCGGCGTTGGCATCGACAGCCTGCCCAAGATCGATGTCGTCCTGCTCAGCCACGCCCACTTTGATCACCTCGACCGCCCCACGCTTGCCCGGCTCGCAGCCGGCCCAGCGCAAGGCGCCACGGTCATCACCGCACGCAGCACCACAGGTCTCATCCCGCAAAGCAACAACCGCGACAAGGGCTTCGCTCGCATTATCGAACTTGGCTGGAACGACACCTTCGATCTCGAAGCACGATCCGGCACAGACGATTCCTGTGGCCCCACCCAGCGACTCCGCATTCGCTCCATCCGCCCCCGCCACTGGGGCGCACGCACCGCCGTCGATCATCATCGCGGCTGCAACGCTTACGTCATCGAGAGCCGCTCCCACCGCGCCCTCTTCGGCGGCGATACCGCCTACACCGAGGCCTTCAAGGACGTCGGCCCATGCGATCTGGCCATGCTCGGCATCGGTGCCTACGAACCCTGGTCAGAGGCTCACGCCACGCCTGAACAAGCTTGGAGCATGTTCCAAGACGTCAGCACCGGCTTCGGCTACGGCCGTCTCGCACCCATGCACCACTCCACCTTCCGACTCGGCGACGAACCCACGCACGAACCGCTCGACCGCTTACTCATCGCCTCGGGCGGGCAAACCATCGCCGCCCACCCCTCGGCCCGCAATCCCTCATCGCGCGTCGTTTGTCAAAGCGTGGGTGAAGTCTGGGCCGATGTCTCAATCGATCCTGCCCATGACTCGCGAAGCCTCGCACGCAAAAGAATCGCGCCCGAGCCTCTGCTCCACACCGCCTGACCGCACCTCCGCCCCACATCAAAGTCAAGCCCTGCTCGATCTCGCGCTCTAAGCCTCCAGCCCCGGCTTCGTCCGCGCGCCTTGCCCGCGTTGCCTCACCATTACCGCCGGCTTCAGCCCATCACTCAGCCATAAAAAGTCCAGCGGCTCCCTCAATCGCGGCGGCAGCAAAAACCTGATCCAGCACCGGGCCACCGGCCTCCCCACCGCAAGCCCCAGCACCACCGCCGGCAACAGCACCCCCGCCAACCCAAACGCCCACGGCCAATAGAGATACGCAACCGTCGTAGTCTGCGCAGTCTGCCAGCCCCACCCCATCGGCATCGACGTGGACTGGCTCCACCCAGCCCACAGCATCACAGCCGCCACCGTCGCCATCGGCAACAACACCAGCAGCCGCCGGCCAAACCGCGCGTGTGGCAGCACCGTGGCCCACACGATCCCCACGAACATCATCGCCACCGCCGCAAGTCCCACCCGGGCCAGCATCCGCACTCTGAACATCTCCCTCAAAAGCGACGACGAATCGCGAACCTCCGCCATGTCCGCCACGAGCAAAAACGCCGGGTCCACCGGCGAGTAGATGTTCGCCGGCTGACTCGCATACCACGCTGTCGTCTGCGTCTGCGGCCCGACAAGATCCGCCTGCGCCTTATGAAACGCAACGTGCACTTCACTCAGTTTCATCGCCATCGGATCCGACACCGAGTAAAGCAGCCCTTGACCGCTCAAAAACAGCGCCCCGCCAGAACCCACCATCCCGCCGATGAGCACACAAAACCACGCCGCGGCGAGCAACATCAATCCACGCCGAGACCACTTGCCAAGATGCGGATACTCCTGTATCGACGCCGCCGTGCCGCACTCCGGGCACACCACAATCAGCATCTTGTAGTGCGACTCGCGATACACCGGCTGGCCCGCAAGGTTGAACAAACAGCCCGTACACACCCGATCAGCCAGCACGGTGCTCACGCGCTCGCCCGTTCGCGATGGGCCGTGTTCGGGCCGCTCTCCCGCCGCAGTGGCATCCACCGGCGCGTCGGTCGTCGTTCCTTCGCTCGTCATGCTCGCCTCTTCCGCTCAAGTGTTGTGTGCCACGTCCGACTCTCGCCCCCCGTTCGTCCATCGTCTCGGCGCGTCTAGTCCGGCCTCCGGTCGCGTCGTCTGCTCGCACGCAAGCGCCGAACCAACCACAGCCTAATCCGATTCACCCGGCGCTTCGAGATGCGGCCCAGCGGAATCCCCGCCAAGGCAACCACGCCCATCACCCCCTGCAACCTCATCCACTCCAGCACGAACTCCGGTGTGAAGTAGCCCGCCGCCGAGCCTGTGAAGTACGCGCTCATCGCCACCGGATCGCCCGACTGAGCATCCTGAACCCGAGTCACATGCAGCACATAAAACAACCCCGCGCACAACAACAACGTCAGAACCGCAAGCCCCCACACCAAAACCCGGCCCAGATGCCCCAGCACCACCGTCAACATCGCACCCGTCACCACCGCGATGCACAGCACCGCGACCGCCGCTACCTGCAAATCCGATTCGCGCCAGCGCGCTGCGGTTGATCCCGGCTCATACCACCCCTCCGCCAGTGCCGACGCCAACACCTCGCCCATCCGGCAGCCGGTCGACAGCGACTCATCGGTGTACGCAAGCCCAACCAACCCCCACACCAGCAGGCAGAAGCCCAGCATCGCCACCGTCCCCATCACGCTCGCCAAGGCCCCAACACCCAGCCGCCATCGACGAAGCACCCTGTCAAGTTCAGCGTGCCGTCGAACCCACACACTCGCACAGCGCGGGCACCGAACGATCGCAAACCCATACACCGCCTCTCGCTCAGGCGCAATCAGCCCCAGTTCCAGCCCGCATTTGCCGCAGAGGTGCGAACGAGCCAAAGTCAGTACTCGCTTGATCAGAACCGCATGGTCAGACAGGGCGACTCAGCCATCACTCATCAGGCCACGCCGAGCATACCGCCAGGTCCGCCCAAAGTTGTGCCAAGTCGCTCTCCCTCATCCCGCCCGACCTCTACCCCCCAGCCCCGCCGCTTGCCGATAGACTCTCCATCATGTCAACCAAAGCCGTCGCTGTCTGGCTCGCCATCGCCGTCGTGCTCGGCGGGCTCGCCATCTATCTTCTCACCAGTTCAGGCCCCGGCTCGGGCACCGGCAAAGCCACCACCGCCACTCCCGGCCAGAAACTCATCGAGTTCGCGCCCACCGACGTGACTTCCATCACCGTCAACGCCCCTGACCGCGCAGCCGAGACCATCCGCCGCTCCCCCGACAACGCTCAGTGGGTCATCGTCCTCGCACCCGTCTCCATGCCCGGCATGCCCACCGCGCCCACGAACAGCGGGGGGGGTAGCGGAATAGCGGCAGCAGGGCGAGCCTGGCCACTCGTCGATTCTCGCATCCAGTCCTTCCTCACCATCCTCGGCGAAACACGCGTCGTCAGCGCACCCGCTGCCGATGCCCAACTCGGGCTTTCGCCCACCGTGCTCACGCTCGCCTCAGGTTCAGGCCGCGTCATCCAGATCGAACTCGCCGACCGAACCGTCGGCGGCACCGGTCTGGCCCGAGTAAGCCTCTCCAACCCCGGCTTGCCCCGAGACACAAAGCCCAAGCCCATGCTCGCCGTCATCGACGATCGGCTTCATCAGATACTGCGCTCGCCCGGCCCTCGCACGTGGCGTGACCAAACCGCACTCCCTATGGCCAAGAGCGATGTCTCTCGAATCGCGATGGAGAGTTCCGGCCGCGAACTCGAAATCGGCCGGGTCGATGGTCGCTGGTCAGTTCGCAAGCCCTACTCCGCACCCGCAGATGCCACCGCTGTCGAACGACTCACCCGCGCACTCTCTCAGGTGTCCATCATCGACTTCCTCGACGCCGGCCCCGGCACCGCCGCAACAGGTTTAAGCCAGCCGACAGCTTCCATCCGACTCGAGCACGATCGTCGCCAAGTTGATCCAAATGGCGGTGCAATCGCAACAACCGACAAGGCTGAACTCATCGTCGGATCCATCGGCGGCCTCGGCTCCGCCGGCGCCGATCGCGTCTTCGCTCGAATCGACACCGATCGTGTGGTTCTCATCGACGGTAAAGCACTGGCAGACCTGCAGATGGACCCAGGCGCGTTCGTCTGGCCGCATCCCAGCACTGCCTCCCCAACCGACGTGGGAACCATGCTGATGGAAGTTCGCGGTACAGTCGCCGATACACCAACCGCCACCAGCGAGGACGATCGTTCCGCTTCGCCGCGCCTCTTGCGACGCGAACTCGACCGCTGGGTCTCAGTTGCGGCAGACGGCTCCACCTCACCAATGGTCGAAACACAGATCGCCGACGTCAACCGTGCGCTTTCTTTCTTGACCGGCAAGGGCAACGAATCCGGCCCCGGCGCTGCCCACATCGGCAGCCAACCACCCGGCCGCTTCGTCCCGTTCGGTCGGGTCGCCCTCTTGTCGGTTGGCTCAGCACAAATCGAAGAAATCCAGATCGGCGAAGCCGGCCGCGGCCTCGTCAGTTTCCGAACGGGTGATGTCTATCGCACCTATCCAGAAGACCGTCTCCCACGTTTGCTCGCCGAACTCCGTGGCCGCGCCAAGGCCGCAGGCGTGCCTATCGATGGCTTCGGCGCCACCGGCCCCGAAGGCCGAGACCGTGTGAAATAGGCACCGCGTGAAGCAAGCAAAGCTTGACCAGGGCCTTCCCCCTGCCCTTCCCGCCCCCTCCCGCCCGACGCAAGCGCGGGCGATATCCTTCGCCTCAGCGACCTTGATTGACCTCCACCCGACGGAGCATCGCCCATGGCCCACGCCAAATCCGCCAATCCAAACGACTTCATTCTCCCGGACCTCGGCGAGGGTGTTCACGAGGCCGAACTCATCAAGTGGCGGGTCAGCGTCGGTGACACCGTCAACGAGCATGACATTCTCGCAGAAATGGAGACAGACAAGGCTCTGGTTGAGGTCCCCTCGCCCCGCGACGGTGTCATCGCCGCCCTTCACGGCGAAGAGGGCGAGATTCTGTTCGTCGGCAACGCGTTGGTCTCCTATCAGCCCAAAGCCGGCGCTGGCCACGCCGAGCCTAAGTCCGCATCCGCCGCAGCCACAAAGCCCTCCGCCCATTCCACCAGTAACGGCAGCCACTCGGTCAAGCCCGCTTCCAGCGATGCTCCCGATTCTGATACGCACGAGCGCTCAGAAGACGACGGAACCGTTGTCGGCAAAATGTCCGGCGACTTTGGTGGCGTCTCCGCCGCCGAGGGCAAAGTTCTCGCAACGCCCGCAGTGCGACGCCTCGCGCGCGACATGGGCGTCGAACTCGAGCGCATCAGCGGCACCGGTATCGCGGGTCGCGTGACAGAGAAGGACGTTCGCTCCGCCGCCGCCTCAGGCAGCGGCGCATC
>JBGSRG010000023.1:0-12358 GCA_041737685.1 Phycisphaerales bacterium
GGCACGGTCACACCGTTCAGGTGCATCCTGCCGCTCGCCAGGCCGGGGAAGTGCTCGCCCTGCCAGCTCTCAGGATACTTCTTGTCGTCGAGCGCGAGCGCGGCCTTGGTCGGAAACAGCGGCCGGAACGTGTCGCACATCACCGCCAGTTCTTGCGTGTGCGTGGCCCTCAGTGACGCTTCGATCGTGCCGGGGTGCGGGCCGTGCGGGATGCCCTGCGGGTGCGCGGTCAGCGAGCCAACCTCGATGCCCTTGCGCGAGCCGAAGTTGCCGGCCACGTAGTAGAGCACCTCATCAGAGTCGAGGTTGCTGTGGTTGTAAGGAACCTTGATCGACTGCGGGTGATAGTCGAGCATCCGCGGTGCAAACGTGCAGATCACAAAGTTGTGCGCCTCGAACGTCTGGTGGATCGGCGGCGGCATGTGCAGCTTGCCCGTGATGGGCGCAAAGTCGTCGGCGTTGAAGATGTACGGGTAGTAGCAGCCGTCCCAGCCCACCACGTCCAGCGGGTGATAGTGATAGACGTACGAGTGGATCACGTCGCGGGCCTTGATCCGCACCTCGTGGTCGCCCTTCTGGTCCCACGTCAGGGGCGCTTCGGGCAAGCGCAGGTCGCGCTCGCAGTACGGCGCGTGCTCAAGAAACTGACCCTGCGCCTTGCTCACGTACCGCCGCGGCGGTCCGATGTGCGAGCCGTTGGTCGTCTCGATGAGCAGGAAGCGTCCGAACGGTGTGTCGTCGAACGAGGGTCCACCGTCCGATGGGTGCCCATCGGCGTTCAACGGCGCGTGCTCGGCCCGCTTGTTCCAGATCAGCCGGTAGATCACGCCCTTGGGGATGATGATGTAATCGCGAGGACCGAACGTCAGCGTGCCCATCATCGTGTGCACCACACCCGAGCCGAAGTGGATGAAGACGCACTCGTCGCCCTGCGCGTTCTTGAAGTGATACTCCATCTGCTCGGCCGGGTTGCCCACCGCCATCTCGCAGTCGGCGTTGCCGAACAGCACCACGCGCCCGCTGACAAAGTCGCCCTTTGCCGGCAGTTTGGCGCCGCCGGTCATCACGTGCCGCATCCGCATCGTGTCGACCTCAACAAACTCCGCCTTGGTCGAGTACTGCTTGGTCCAGCCGTACACCTGCGTCGGCGGGTGGATGTGGTACATCGTTGACGATGCGCCCACAAACCCCTCGGTGCCGAAAAGCTCTTCGGAGTACAACGCCCCATCGGGCCGGCGAAACTGCACGTGGCGCTTGCGCGGCAGCAGACCAAGCTTGGTGTAAAAGGGCATGAGGTGCTCCTTCGGGTTCGCGACCGGCGGAAGAACAAGCGATCGAAATCGCGGCGGACGATCCCCCACTCCCGCCCGACTTTCCCACCATTCATCTTATGCCCCGCCAGCCAGTGCAAACCCGCTTTAGCCCTGCGGCCCGTTCGAGCCCGTGCCCGCCCATGCTGGCCCATGCCGACCGAGAGCGAGCGGCAGGCGGGGGCAAGAAGGGCCGGATTTGAGGCGAAGTCGCCGAACAACCTGGACAAGGAACGATCCGGCTGGACAAGGAACGAACCGGCGAACGCGGCACACCTTCACGCTGCCAACACTTGGGAATAGACTGCCCGCATGAGCGACTTCCAGATCACTCGCGAGATTCAGGCTCCAGTATCGCTGGTCTACCACCGCGCTACAGACCTCGCACGTCTCACCGAAACCATCCCCGCGATCACGCGCGTCGAGGTGGTTTCACCGGGGCCAGAGGGTCGCTTTGGCGTCGGCACGCGCTGGCGAGAGACTCGCAAAGCGATGGGCAAAGAGATCACGCTCGAACTCTGGGTCAGCGCTTGCGAGCCAGACCGAACTCTCTCGGTGGAGGCTGAGTTGATGAACACGCGCTACACCACGCGGTTTGATTTCGTGCCGGGCACCGGCGGTACGGGCACCTCGGCAACGCTGCGATGCACCGCGACACCGCGCTCGATCATGGCAAGGCTCATGGTCTCGATGACCAAACCCGCAATGCTCAAGGGTATGAAGAGCGATCTGGATTGCCTGGCAATCGCCGCCGAGAGCGATGCGCGAGCCTGACATCACACGCCCCATGGCTCAGGCATAATTCTCAGGAAACAGCCGACGCTCAACCACCTCGATGATCGTGTGCAGCACCATCATGTGGACTTCCTGAATCCGATCAGAGTAAAACTCCGCTGCGCCCTCGGGCGGCGTCACGATCCACTCGTGATCCGCCTGCCCCCGCAGCAGCCCGCCATACTTGCCCAGCAGCGAGACCGTCGTCATGCCCTTGGCACGCGCTTCGGCCACAGCGCACAGCACGTTGCGCGAATCGCCCGAGGTGCTCAGCGAGATCAGCACGTCGCCGTCTTGCCCGAGCGCTTCCACCCATCGGGCAAACACAAACTCAAAGCCGTAGTCGTTGGCCACGCACGTGATGTGCCCCGCATCGGTGCAGGCGATCGCCGGGAGCGAGCGACGATTCTTGCGAAACCGCCCGGTCAGTTCTTCAGCAAAGTGCATCGCGTCGCACACCGATCCGCCGTTGCCGCAGACCAGCACCTTGTTGCCCGCCTCGAACCGCGCCGCCAGCAATTCGCCAACCGTCTCGATCCTTTCGAGATTCGATGGTTCTGACATGAACGCGGTCAGCGTGCGACGAGCCAGATCGAGCGCCGCGTGCGCTCCGCCGGCGGCCTTGCCAGGAGAGATAGCCATGACAAGAGTGTACGGCAAACACCCCCGGCAAGATGGACGATGTGCGCTCTTGAGGTCGCCTCCTGCGCTGCTGCAACCATCCACCGCCGACCCGATCAACGCACGCGGTTCCGTTCCCGCTCCCTCAAAAACGCCTCAAAGTCCCGCTCGCGCTCCCGCGCATTGGCGTCTTCTCGTGGGTCTCGGGTGACTTCCTCAACCCGCACCAGGCCTTGATCGGTCAATCCCCACGCCGCGAAACTCACACTGCCCGAGGCATACAGGATCGAATCGGTGGTCAGCCGGAGTGCAACCGGAAAGGTGATGGACTCGGTCTCGCCAGCCGGGACATGGAAAATAAAGTCCTCGACCTCGTTGGCCGCGCTCATCGTCCGGATGACAAACCTCACCGCCGACCCACGCTCGACATTGCCCGTGGGCGCGGGCGATGCGATGAACGCCCGATACGTGCCCGCAGGAATCGCCGCGCGGTACCGAAACATCGTCGCTCCGTCCGCCGGCTGCGCTGTCCGATTCTGATCGGCCCCGCTCGGGCGAACACCTGTGAGCCACGTAGCCGCGACCACGGCGCACAGGCCGATCGAAAGGCCCAGCCCGGCGTTGCGCTGGCGTGAGAGCAAAGAGTTTGCATTCACGGCGGATTTCCTTGTTCTAGGAGTGCAAACCGACGGGGGCCATTCAATCCCGATCGAGCCAAGCACCGTCCAGGCGGGCCATCGTGCGACCGCCCACTCATCGCACCGGCACGAGCGGTACAAGCCCCGAAGGCCCGATGCCAAACGCCGACACAAATCCGCTGCGGATCACCTCCGACTTCGAAGCAAAGCGACTGGGCGTCGCGTCGAGCCACACCTCGTTCGAGCGACCAACCCGAAGCGAATCGGCAAACTCCAACTGCACCGTTCGGCCCGGCCCAACAACAATGGGAAACACCCCCGAGGGCGTGGTCAACTCGACCACGGCGTTGGTGCTGTTGCTGCCGTTGCCAAAAACCAGTGATCGATACTCGCCCGCAGGGAACGCCAGTTTCCGCCACGGCCCATCGTCCTGAGCATCCGCCGTTTCAACCGCCAACACATCGGCGGGCCGTGCGGCTCCTGTCATGGGCAACACCACCGCTGCGCAGACCGCCGCCGCCGCACCCAAGCCCAGCCTGGAAACAAGGACTCCACGTCGGGTCTTTAACACGCTCATGTTCGCGACTCCGGTTGGCCAACTTCAGGGCATCATCTGCTTCTTCGCACGCGCTATGCCCAGCGCTTGAGCGAGCGGCAGACTTCAGGCTCGCATCTTTTCTGGGTGTGGGCCGGGTGTGCCTGCCCGCTAGCGCGGCCAAGCACCAATTCGCACTCCCGTCAATCGAACGCCGAGTACCGACCCGATGCCATCCGGTACCAACCATCGGCCGATGCGTCACGGATCGATCGGCTCACCCTTGATCAGTTTGTCGATCTTTGCACCGTAAGACGCCGCAACGTCCGGCTCGAACCCGGAATGAACGTAACGGACAATCCCCTCGCGATCGATCATCACCGTCAGCGGAATCGCCTGCGCCGCGTAGTCGCGCCCAATGGTGCCTCCCGGGTCGAGCACATGCCGCATGGCATCGACCTTGCGCTCGGTCACAAACCGCTTGACCTTCTCCATGTCCGCCGAGACATTGGTGTTGACACCCAAGATCACGACCGGTTGCTCTTTGTACTGATCCACCAACTTGTTCACCGAGGGCAACATGCGGATGCAAGGTGCGCACCACGTCGCCCAGAAGTCGAGCACGACAACCTTGCCCTTGAACTGAGAGAGGTCCAGCTCGCCGCCGCCGAGAACCGTCGCGACAAACGCCGGCGCCGGTCGTCCAACCAGTTGCTTGGGATCCTGAATGTCGTCAAGCGCCGGAGTAAACCCATCAACCTTGCGGTCCTTCTCGCCGGGTGCAAAGACAAACGTCGATTCCGTGAACGTCTCGTTCGTGCGAACTTCCGTGAAATCGATCGTGATCAACGCCTGCTCCAGCGTCATCTGCTGGTTCGGCGGAGCGCCGGCGTAGGCACCCTCGTACGACTCGCGCAGATCAAGTTCCATCTTGGCCAACAGCGCGGTCTCGGCATCAAACCACGCGCGGGTGTGAATCGTGGCCCCGGTCTGCGGCTCTATCCGCCGGCCCTGCACCAGATCAACCGTTCGCCCATTGAGCGCGGCTTTCGACACCCCGATCAGCTGATCAAACCCCGGAAAGCCCGTGGCGGTCTGTGTTGAACCCGAAAGAATCTCCATCACCGGATGCGAGCTAAGCATGTCCGCAAACTCGGCCGCGGCATCTGACAGCCGCTGACCCGATGACAGCGGACGCTGCACGTACTCACTCAGTTCCTGCGACCGCAGCCACAGCACTCGACCGTCGCTGGTCATCTCCAGCGGCACTCCAATGATCACAAACTTGTTGGGCTTGGCGTACCGAAATCGAGGGGTCTGCGTAACAGACTGATTCTCGCTCTTGCCGCCAATGTTGGCCCGAAAGTCAAACCGGTGGACCATGGTGTCGCCATAGGTCGAAAGCGCTGAGTACGCCGCGAGCGACCGATCAACAACAGCCTTCGCCGCCGGGTTCATCATGGCCACCGCCGAGGGAGTGCTCACTGTTGCGGGTGTCGAAACGGGCTGGGCCGTCACAACCCCACAGAAGATCACAACACCCGCCAGCGCGCACAGCACCGGCACAGAACGCTTCGGGCAATCTCGAGCAAATGGACGCATGGGTGGGGTTTCCTTGAGCCTGCCATCACAACAACGCTTGCCCGCGCCGCTCGGCGAGCACTTATTGGCCCATATCGGCCACACACACTACCCAGGGCGAGCATCCCCGGTTCGTACCGAACCCGCTGGCAATGCTCAGCAGCGGGCAGATTTGCAAGCCGTTCGGCCTTACGCTCCGATGGGGTGTGGCTGGTTTGGTGGGTGGCGGGTTGGTTTGGGGGCGGTCTGCCCTTTGGAAAGTCGAGAAGCGTTCTGAAGCCAGATTCCCTGACATTTTCGCGATTTTCGTCTGAAGTAGGCGGTTCGCCGGCTGAAGCGGGCTTTGATCGCTTTTCGCTCGCACCCGAGGCGGTTCGGCTGGAAATCAACCCTGCGCACGTGGAAGGCTCACAACACGTGGGCGTTTCACCACAACGGCGCATCCGGGTGGTGCTTCATCAGGCAACTCTTGCGAAGTACCGAGTGCCGGTGTTTGCTGAACTTGCGCGGCGGGCCGAAATCGATCTCACGGTGAGTTTCGGGTCGATGCCGGGGCTGCCCAATGTTGAGCCGCAGGGGTTCGCATCGCGGGTCGGACGGGTGCGGCTGATCTGCCGGCGGCCGAGTTTTTACTGGCAGACGCAGCAGTTTCGCTCGGCGCTGGGCTCGGGCGAGGATCAGGCCGACGTGCTGATTCTACCCTGGGATTTGCACTATCTGTCTCTGGTTCCGGCGATTTTGACGGCCAGGTCTCGCGGCATGGGCGTGGTGCTTTGGGGGCATGGCTACTCGAAGCAGGACAACGCGGCGCGAACTTGGGCGAGAATGCGCGTGGGCAAACTGGGCGACTGTGTAGTGCTGTACAACGGCCGGACGCGGGACTTTCTGCTCCGAAATGGCATCCCCGAAGAGCGGGTGTTCATCGCGCCGAACAGCATCGACCAAGCACCGGTGCAGGCCGCTCGCTGGAAGTGCGTGAGCGATGCGGAGGGGTTGGCACGCTTTCGAGCGGAGCATGGGCTTGACAGCGGCCCGGTGCTGCTGTTCGTGTCGCGGCTGCTGCCCGAGCGAAGGGTGGATCTGATGCTGCGGGCGATGGCTCGGCTGAGCGACCGCTACCCGCGGATGCAGGCGGTGATCATCGGCGGCGGGCCAGAGGAAGCGGCGATTCGGCGGATGGCTCAGGAACTTGGCATCGCCGAACTGGACACGAAAG
Organism: Phycisphaerales bacterium; assembly: GCA_041737685.1. Lineage (GTDB taxonomy): Bacteria > Planctomycetota > Phycisphaerae > Phycisphaerales > UBA1924 > JAHBK01. The sequence continues at coordinate 6,676 of JBGSRG010000023.1, forward strand.
GCTCGACGATTGGTTCGGGCGCGAGCGCGGGGAGCAGCTCTGGTCGGATTCGGCTGCTGGGCGCCGTGTACGAGGAGCGCGAACTCGCGCCTTGGTTCTTGAGCAGCGATCTGATGTGCTTCCCGGCGTTTCTGGGTCTGAGCGTTCTGCACGCCTTTGGGTATGGACTGCCCGTTGTCACCAGCGATGAGCCGTCGCAGCACGGGCCGGAGTTTGCGGCGATCCGAGAGGGCGTGAATGGCAAAACATTCCGGGCCGACGACGCCGAGGACCTGGCAACGCAACTGGATTGGCTGTTGCAAGATCGAGAGCGTTTGCGATCGGCATCGAACGCGGCTCTGGCCACGGCGATTGCGGAGTACAACGTGCCGAGCATGGTGGACGGACTGGAGGCTGCGGTGCGGTTTGCGCACGCACGGTCTGCACGGGGCGCCTTGTCACTGGGCGATTCGGGGCGGGACCATTGAACGCGAGCAAGTTCGGGCGAGTGACTTGCCCGTTCGCGCTGAGCGAAACAGGCGGGCATTCGACCACGTTGGCAGGCCACGACTGCAAGCCACGTTGCGGCGAATCAAAGCGAATCTCGTGGCCAATCGTGGCAGCCGAGTGCTCTAGCGGCGTGCGAGCGTTGCCATTTCGCGTCGGACCACCACTGCGGGCGTTTGGACGGGGGCGGAGGTGGGCAGCGCTTCAAGAGCCTGCTTCGCCGAGCGGAAGCCGAGCGAGGGATCAAGCCCTCGTTCGAGCCATTGGGCCCAAGATCGTGACAATCGGGGCGCGAGGCGCTGGGCCGGGATGACCGGCTCTTCAGCGCGCAGGCCGGTGATGAGTTCGTAGCCAATCTCGACGATTCGGGCGACCTCTTCGCGGATGGTTTCCATGTCGCCGCGGGCCATGCCCTTGAGCCGTCGGGAGAAGCCGAAGAGTTCAACGATGACTCGGCCGTGGCGATCGACGAGCACGTCGTCGAGCGTTACGCCGCCGTTGAAAACCGGTGCCTCTGCGCTGCGTGCGTGGGCGTAGTCAAAGGCCGCGAGCAACTGGCCCACCGCGATGCCCGCTTCGAGGGGCGACATCTGGCCGCCCTTTTGACGGAGCAGTTTGCCGAGCGAACGCAGGCCGTCGGCATCGCCAGCGAAGGGCGTGATGATCCAGGGCGTGTCGTCGACAATGGTGAGCGACTCAAGCCGAAGGATGTGCGGGTGGTCGAGCCGGGCCAGAGAGGTGAACGCGGCTTCCATGCGAGCGCGTTCGACGCGGCCGGGGCAAGGTGCCAGACGGTGGGCGACGTGAGAACTCTGGGTCTGCTCGTGCAAGGCAAGAAAGCGTGCCGCGATCGGTGAATGACCGAGCGGGCGCGTGAGCAAGTAACTGCCGATTCGCAATGGGGCTGTGGGGTCGAGTTCGAGCAACTGCCCGTCCCCGCCTGTGGGCGAAGGGAAGGGAGGCGTTGGCGAAGGATCGGAGAAGGCGTTCATCAAGATCTGGCGAAGCGGCTAGTGCGATCAACAGGGTCGGAGACGGGGGCAGTTTCAGAGGGGAGAAGGGGAATCAGGGGACAAGGATAGTCGCAAGGACGTTCCCTTGTATCGGCGGATGGGCTTCGGGTCCGCGATTCGCGGGTTTGCGCGGCCTTGTCGCGGTCAACAGCGGTGTAAGTCATTGATTGAAATGAACTTGTGCTGTTGGTCTTAGGGTGCGAATCTGCGAAGCAGCCGGAGTGGACAGTTTCAGATCTGGTCAAAGGGCAGACTGTTGATGTTCGGGGCGGGGTTCTGGCGGGCGGTGGGCGGGCTTACCATTCGGTTCGGGGTCACCCGACAGACGGGCACACAGACTTGGAGGTTTGCGGGGGGTCTGGCGGGGGGTTGGGTAGCAGTCCGCCCGATCTGGGCGGTGTGGTGCGGGTTTGGTGCGAGTGACTCCGTGGCGGACTGGACAAGGGTCTGCATGCACGGGTTTCGATCGTCGCACGGAGCGGTTTGATATTGATCGAGTTGGTTCTGAGCGTGGTGACGGATGCTCGGACCGACACCAACTTTGCGCAAGGAGGTCTCAAGAAATGACCACGGCACAGACCCAGGGCAACACGGTGAGTTCGGGCACGTCGCAGGACCCGCTGGCGTTGGTCGATGTTGACCACGTTCGGTTCTACTGCGGCAACGCCAAGCAGGCGGCGTATTTCTACTGCCACTGCTTTGGTTTTTCTTGCGAGCAAGTGTCGGACCAGACGACGGGCAGCCGGGACGCGGCGCATTACTACCTGACGCAGGGCAACATTCGGTTTGTGCTGACCACGGGCTTGACGCAGGACCATCCGGCGTCGCGGCACGTCTCGCTGTATGGCGATGGTGTGAAGGACGTAGCGTTCACGGTACACGACGCGGTGAAGGCGTATGAGGCGGCGATTCGCAATGGCGGCGAATCGGCGTATGAGCCCGTCGAGAGCACGAGCGAGCATGGGACGATCATTTCCGCCGCGATCAAGACGTATGGCGAGGTGATTCACAGTTTCGTGCAGCGACCTCGGAGCGGCGGCCATGCGCTGCCGGAGATCAAAAAGGCCGTTGGCACGGGGGCTGGTTCGGTGATGCCGGGCTTCAAACAGACCGGGCTGTTCAAGCGGCTCAACGACCACAACGCGAAGGATCCGTGCGGGCTGAAGTATGTGGACCACCTGGTGGGCAACGTCGAACTGGGCAAGATGAACCACTGGGTGAAGTTCTATGAGGACGTGATGGGTTTCAAGTTGTTCATGTCGTTTGACGACAAGGACATCTCGACGGAGTATTCAGCGCTGATGTCGAAGGTGATGGCATCGGGTTCAGGGCTGATCAAGATGCCGATCAACGAGCCTGCGGCGGGGAAGAAGAAGAGCCAGGTGCAGGAGTATCTGGACTGGCACAACAACACGCCGGGGGTGCAGCACCTGGCGCTCCGCACAGATGATGAGTTGCACTCGATCGCAGCGCTACGCGGGCGGGGTGTGGACTTTCTGATGCTTCCCGACACCTACTACGAGATGGTTTGGGAACGGGTGGACAAGATGCTGGTAAGCCACGGGCACAAGCCGGTGCGCGAGGATCACGAGGCGATCAAAAAACTGGGCATTCTGGTTGACGCCGACGACGAGGGCTACCTGCTGCAACTGTTCACCAAGCCGCTGCAGGATCGTCCGACGCTGTTCTTTGAGATCATCTGTCGGCGGGGTTCGCAGGCGTTTGGAAAGGGCAACTTCAAGGCGCTGTTTGAGGCGCTGGAACTTGAACAGGGCAAGCGCGGGAACCTGTGAGGGCACGGGGCCTTGAATCGGTCTGGGCAAACGGTTGTCTGCGCGATGATCTGGCGTGGCTGAGTGATTGCAACGCCAGCAGTGGGCTTGGATCGCTTACTCGATCGATCTGCGGTACGCGGTTGCTGGTATCGCTGCTCAGCGCGCTTGTTTGGACAGCTCACTTTGATGTCTAGCGGGATTGGATCGTCAACGACTGTGCCGAGTTGCCCTCGCCGGGATCGAGCACGCTGATGGTCGCGTTGCGACCCTGCGACAAGCCGCCCGCGGCGAGTTTGGCGAGTACGTCTTCGATGTTGGTGATCGACTCGCTGCCAACCTTGGTGATGCGTTGACCGGGCCGGAAGCCGGTCCGCTCGGCCTGCGAGTTGGGCTGCACTTCGGTGATGAGCACCTCGCCGTCGCGTGTCTCACCGAGGTCCATGAGGCCGAAACTTCGGAGCGTGTTCATGGCCTCTCGAACTTCCCAGCCTGATGGGGGCAGGTTGGCGAGTTTGGTTCGCAACGCGATCGTGGTGCCGTCGCGCCAGACGTCAATGACGACCTCAGCGCCCGCGGCGGTGTTGGAGATCATGGATCGCAGAACGGGCACGCCAAAGACCTGTTCGCCGTTGAAGGCGACGATCACGTCGTTGGGCATCAGGCCGGCCTCAGCGGCAGGACCGTCGGGCACCACCTGAGTGGCGACCACGCCGACGCCGCGGTAGTTGAGCGTGCTGAGGGCAAAGCGATTGGCTTCGTCGGAGACGGGGTGGCTGATGCCCAAAAAGCCCTTGACCACGACGCCGCGGGTGATGAGTTGGGTGACGACCGACTCGATGGTTTCGAGCGGGATCGCGAAGGAAATGCCGGAACTCTGGCCTTCGTTGGTTCCGTCGGAGTTCACGCCGGTGGCTATGGCGACGTTCATGCCTGCGACGCGGCCACGAACATCGACGAGCGGGCCGCCGGAGTTGCCGGGATTCACCGCCGCGTCGCTCTGGATGAAGTTGGTGTAGCCGTCTTGAGCGATGACGGAGCGCGGGTCTCGACCGAGGCCTGAGACGATGCCCTCGCTCATAGAGAACTTGAACCCGAAGGGTGAACCGAAGGCAAAGACGCGGTCTCCCTGTCGAAGGCGCTCACCCGAAGCACGCTCGGCGGGGACAAGCCCTTCGGTCGAGGTGACCTTGAGCACGGCGATGTCGGTGGTTCGGTCCCAGCCGACGACGGTGGCGTCGGTCTGGCGACCGTCCTGAAACTGGACGAAAACCTGGCGCGACTCGCGGACGACGTGAGCGTTGGTCACGATGTGACCCTTGTCGTCGAAGACCCAGCCGGAGCCTTGTGAAACGCGGGTCATGCCGCGGCGGCCGGGCGTGGAGGTGCCGATGTGGACGACCGAAGGGGACGTTGATTCGGCGATCGCGTTGATGGCGTGATTCATGCGAATCAGCAGGTCGTCGTCGCCGAGGGTTTGTCTGGCGAGACGAACGCGTGCGGAGGTGTCGGCGTAGCCGATGACGCGAACGGCGGCGGGTGCCGCGACGAGGGTGACGAGGCTGGTGATGAGCACGATCAGGGCGGGGCCGAACGTGATGAACTTTCGCATGGAGGTACCTTTGGCAGCTGGAACTGTGTGAACCCAAACATCTGCCTGCTCGCTCGTCTCTACCAGAGCCGGAAGCGGACAAGATGAGAATCGGGGGCGAGCTGGACTCGAATCAAGACTGTGCCCGAAACTCCACGGATCAAACCGACGGCGATCAAAGCGACGTGGATCAAACCGGTTTATCGGTCGGTTGATCGGCCGGGGTTCGAGAGATGCCCATGCTGTGATTCGCACGCCGGCTGCTCTGTGTTCGTCGTTGGCGGGCTGCTGGACGCGGGTTGGCGGTGGAATCAGGCGGGAATACGCGGCAGAGCGAGCCTTAGGCGGGCTTGTCGGCTTGTGCTTGGAGGTTTGTGCGGAAGCGTTCGGACTCGCCGGGCTTGAGCGCATAGCCCGCGCCGCCGATCTGTTTCTGGGCAACGCGTCGGACCCACTCTTGGCCTGCGGATTGCAGTTGGTCGCCGAACGAGGCGATGGGATCAACAAACCGGGGCGGATGGTCGGTGAGGCCGAGAAGGTCTTGGATCACGATGATCTGGCCGTGGCACGCTGGGCCAGCACCGATGCCGATGACAGGGACGGAGACTGAGGCGACGACTTGCTGGGCGACCTCGGCGGGGACGGCCTCGACGAGGATCATTCTCGCACCTGCTTGCTCGAGAGCGACGGCGTCACTGACGACACGGAGCGCATCGTCGGCGGTGCGTCCGGCGGATGCGTAGCCGCTGGTGAGCGCAATGTGCTGCGGCTTGCTGCCGACGTGGGCGCAGACGGGGATGCCGGCGCGGGTCATCTTGGCG
>JBGSRG010000094.1:0-2642 GCA_041737685.1 Phycisphaerales bacterium
GAAGTGATGGTAATGAATGCGATCACTTCGATGACCGCGATGTATGCACGGACTGCGGCGATGGATGCGATTGGGCATGGGCGTGATGGGCCGTGCCGGGCAGGTTCGGGCGGGTGGGGGAAGTGTTTCGGACTGGGCACACACGATTGACAGACACTGCGGCTCAACATGTTGTGCTGGTTGGGAACTCGAGTTCTGGGCGTGGCCGGGCGTTTGGGCACATTGCCAGGATCGGCGGACTGCTGGAGGCCGAAGGCCACAAAGTGGTCCGCGTCGAGACAGGCCCGAACAGGCCCAGCGAGGGGCCAACCGGGTCACCAGCCCGGTCACCTGGCGGGTCACCTGGCGGCGGGCTGAATGGCGAACTTCGCGGAGCAAAAGCGCTCATCGTCGCGGGTGGCGACGGAACGATCCATCACGCGCTCGAACACGCCGTAGAGGCGGACGTTCCGATCTACCACCTGCCGTCAGGCAATGAGAACCTCTTTGCCCGTGAGTTCGGGATGGACGCGACGTGGGATCGGCTGCGACGATCTCTGAACGCAAGGAACGTTGTCGAGAGTGACCTTGGCGCTTGCAACGGCAAACTCTTTGCGCTGATGGTCAGCGTTGGGTTTGATGCTTCGGTGGTGGAGCGTGTGGCCCTTGCCAGGACAGGCGGGGGACGTGGGCGGGGCGCGAGAGGCCGGGGAGGCGTGACGCACGCCGACTACGCACTGCAGGCCTGGAAGGAACTCTGGACGGCCAAGTTCATTCCGCTGCGGGTTGAGGTGGACGGCAGAGTGCTGGTCGACGGTGAGCGCGGGCTGCTTGTGGTGGCCAACAGTCGGCAGTATGGAGGCGGGCTGGACCCGGCCCGCGACGCCCGGATAGATGATGGCTTGCTGAACGTCGTGTTCTTGCCCGCATCGTCGCGCTTGGCGTTGCTGCGCTGGGCCGCGAGGCTGGCCTGGAGCCGGGGTCTGTCTCGCGTGCCGAAAACTGAAAGAGGCCGACGAGCCGTGCCCGGCGCCCGCTGCCTCACCGGTGAGCGTGTATGGGTGCACCCCGTTGACGGAACGGTCTCAGCGCAAGTAGACGGTGAGTATCTTGGTCGGCTGGGCAGCGAATCGCTCCCGGCGCTTGATATCCAGATTCGACCGCGAGTGCTTTCGGTGCTCTCGGTGCGCTGAGGATTACTTGGCAGCGCGTGAGGCCTGATCAGACTTCTGACGGGCCTTCTCCCATGCTTGGATGATCGGGTCAACCCGTTCCGGCGCGAGGCTCTGGTCAAGGTCGATCTTCAGGCCCGCCTTGCGCAGCCACGCCGCGAGCAGTTCTTCGAACTCGGGCTCGCTCATCTCATCGAATCTCGAAGGCTTGTTCTGACGAACGAGTTGCTCGATCTCGACTGGCGCTAGGCGTTCGAGCGTGGAGCGGAGCGTGCGGGCGACGGCGTCATCGGCTCTCTCCACACCGTCGAGCTTGGCACGCGAGCGGCTCCACTCGGTGAGTTTGGTGCGAAAGGTTCTCGTTCTTCGCTGAACCCGGTTGGAGATATCCAGTTCTTTGCCATACGCCGCGAAGGCGATTGCGGCGGGGAAGAGAGCCTTTTGCTGCGCATTTCGCGCCAACGCGTCGAGCGAGACGACTCGACCCGCCTGCACGTCGCCGGTCATGTCGAGCACGGTTCGGTTGAGCACGCGGACGACCGAGCGCAGAATCTGCCATTGCTCGTCAGTGCGGGGCATCACCTCGCCCACCGGTGGAACACTCAACGGCAGCACAATGAACCAGCGATCGTCCTCCAATCGCATGGGCAGACCCACGATCGGGATGACGGGCTGGCCGTCGAGCAGGATGGTGGCGGTGTCGTCGGAAATCTGCTCGGCACTCAGGCGCGGGGCGTTGGTCTCGAGCCAGTCGTAGGGATCAGCGAAGAGGCGGTTGATGAGGTCGCGTATCTGATCGCGTTCGCCCGCTTGGGCTGCGCCTGGGGTTGAGGCGGAACTTGAACTGCTTTCTGAGCCGGTACTGCTTGGCCCGTTTCCGCCGATCTGGATCTGCACTCCGCTGCCACGTCCACCTCTTCGACCCCCGCCATTTCCGCCTGTGCCGCCAGGACCGCCCTGACGAATGATGTCGAAGAGCGAGGCTGCCTCGCCGCGCGCTGCGCGGTCTTGTGCCTCAGCCTTGAGTTTGTTGAACTCTTCGGGGAATCGCACCTGGACGGCCTTGGAGAGTTTCTGCATGTTGCCCAGCAGCACACCTGTCTCGTTCCAGAACGCCCGCATCTGCGGCGACTCGGCGTAGAGCAGTTCGCTCAGTCGAGCGGTGTCGTCCTGCTGGACCATTTTGAGGGCGGTTTGGAGAACTTCGTTGGGGGTCTGCTGCGAATACTCATGCTTGCGCTCGCAGCCGGTCACGATTAGCATCATCCCCCCTACTGCCAGCATCGCCGTGATCGGACCACGGATGCGGCCGTTGCGGGCCGGGAGCAGACCAACGATCGCGGAGGTGGCAAGGCGCAGGAAGGAAGAACCGCTGCGCGAGGCAGCATGGTTTGACCGCGTGATACTTGGAAAGTCTTGGCGTAGCGGACTGGCGGCGCCACATGTCGTGTGCGCAATCGATCCTGCGGAACTGAATCGTCGAAAGATCAC
>JBGSRG010000099.1:0-22140 GCA_041737685.1 Phycisphaerales bacterium
GGTGAAGCGGCTGGTCGACAGTTCCAAGCCCGGCTCGATCCGGATCGTGGATGCTCGCGGGCCAGCGGAGTTTGCACAAGGGCACTTGCCACTGGCCAAGAACATGACTCTCGCCGACATGCCAGAGGGTTCGCGGCTGCCTCCCTGGATCGAGCCCGCCAAGACGGTGGTGGTCTATGGGCAGCACCCCGGCTCAGCGCTTGCGCGAGGGCTGGCCAAGCGGCTGGTGCTGGCGGGGCATTCTGGGGTGAAGGTGTATGAGGGTGGGTTTGAGGCGTGGACGCTTGCGGGCTATACGGTGGAAACTCCGGCACCGTGATGCGGCCGGGGCGCTTTCGATGGGTCTATTCCGGTGAGTCGATTCCGGGACGGAAGTGATCGGTCTCGATCTCTCTATCTCGAAGGTGCTGTTCGCAGTACGATTCGCCAAGCGGCTGGACCGCCGCCGCGTCTGGAAGCTTTGTGCGACCGGCAGACCGAGCGATGGAGCGACTCTCAACCAGACCCAAGGACGCAAGCATGACCGTCGAAACGGACTCGAAACCCACGCGGCTGGTCCATCAGCGAACGTACGCATCGATACTGGATTGCATTGGCGACACGCGGCTGGTTCGGTTGAACCGTGTGATTCCCTCGGCAGCGGGCGGGAACAAGGGCAACGGACCGGCAGAGGTCTTGCTTAAACTCGAGTTTGACAACCCGCTCGCGAGCGTGAAGGACCGCATTGGGCGTGCCATGCTCGACGCGGCGGAGAATGCGGGGAAGATTCGACCTGCGGGCACCAAGAGCAAGGACGATCGCGGCACACTGATCGTTGAGCCCACCAGCGGCAACACGGGCATTGCGCTGGCGTTTGTGTGCGCCGCCAAGGGCTATCGATTGATGCTCACGATGCCCGAGTCCATGAGCATCGAGCGTCGAGCGCTGTTGAAGCAACTCGGTGCTGAACTGGTGTTGACACCCGCCGACAAAGGCATGCGTGGGGCGGTGGCGCGAGCGCAGGAACTGGTTGGCGCTGAGCCCGACGCGTACATGCCGCAGCAGTTCGACAATCCGGCGAATCCGGCGATTCACGAAGCGACGACCGGGCCAGAAATCTGGACCGATAGTGGCGGGCGGGTAGACGCGATTGTCTCGGGTGTCGGAACGGGCGGCACGATCACGGGTGTTACCCGCTACATCCGGCGATTCAAGCCAGACTTTCAGGCCATTGCGGTGGAGCCGACGGGTTCGCCCGTCATTTCTGGTGGGCAACCGGGGCTCCACAAGATTCAGGGCATTGGCGCGGGCTTTGTGCCGGGCAATCTCGACACGTCGCTGCTGAACGGCGTGGAACTGGTGAGCAACGAAGAGGCGATCGACTGGGGCAAGCGTTTGGCGCGAGAAGAGGGCATTCTGGGTGGAATCTCGACCGGGGCCAATGTCGCGGTTGCGGCGCGGCTTGCGCTGAGGCCTGAGTTTGCGGGCAAGCGGATCGTGACCATCGCCTGCTCGTTTGGTGAACGATACCTGTCGACGCTGCTGTTTCAATGACGCTGGGGGGAGAAGGGCCAAGACAAGGCTCGTTCAGGCGAGGTTGGTGTAGACCTTCTGCACGTCGTCGAAGTCTTCCAGAGCGTCGATAAGGTCGAAGATGCGCTCTGCAACTTGCCCATCGTCGACGCGGACGATGGTTGCGGGGATCATCGCCAGTCCGGCCTCGTCGATCTTCAGACCGATCTTTCCGATCTCTCGATCGATGGCTTCACGGACGGTGAGAAACTCGGTCGGGTCGGTCAGCAACTCGAAGGGTGTGGTAGATTCTTCGTCATTATCTTCGGATGGTTCGACAGGATCGCCGCCGCGAACGTCGAGCACGCCGGCGTCGAGTGCGAGCTCCATGACCTGATCGACCGAAACTGCGGAACTCTGTCGCGTGAGCGGGCCAAGCACGATCTGGCCACGGTGTTCGAACATGAAGCCCACGCAGCCCGAAGCGCCCAGATTGCCATCGTACTTGGAGAACGTGTTGCGTACGTCGCCGACGGTTCGAGTTCGGTTGTCGGTGAGTGCATCGACGAGCACCGCGACGCCCCCGGGCCCGTACCCCTCGTAGCGCACTGCCTGGAAGTCTTGCGTGCCCAGTTCGCCCGAGCCCTTCTTAATGGCCCGATCGATGGTGTCTTTGGGGACGTTGGCGTATTTGGCCTCGTCGATGGCGTAGCGCAGCGAGAGGTTCATGTCGGGATCGCCACCCTGCTTGGCCGCGACCATGATCGCCTTAACGCACTTGGTCCAGACCTTGCTCCGCCGACCGTCAACGATCTTCTTGCGGTGCTTGATCTTGCTCCATTTGTTGTGGCCGGCCAATACCAGGGTCCTCCGGGCGGTCGATCGAGACTGGTCAGTGCGGTCGTAAGCGGCCGGGCTTGCCGCGGTCGCTCACCGACTCCCTTAGTCGGCGGTCTTCCGCTTGTTGCTGGGTTTGGCTTTGCCGTTGAGCTTGGTTGCGCTGGACGGCGCATTGGCCGACGTCGTGCGCGTGGCTCGGGGTGCCGGCAATGCGACGTCTGCTCCGGCGTGGTCGGCTCGCAACTGGAGCAGAAAGTACGCTTCGAGCATTTCGCCAGCGCGAAGCCGATGTTCCAGCACGCCCGCCGCGTCTTCAGCGGAACTTCCGGCTTCGACCACCTTGCCAGCGACCAGCACCTTCAAGATGCGTCCATCGATCGGCGCCGCGTGGCCGGAGAGCGTCAGAAGGAGGGTTCGCGCGGCGACGAATCTCGGCACGCCCTCGAGCGATTCGAGATACTCACGCGCTTCTCGTTTGCCGAGTGTCGGCAGGTGTTCGAGCGACATGACGTGCTCGCGCAGAAAGATCTCGTTGAGCGTCGCTCGCAGCCGCATGGCGCGTTCTTCGGCCTTGGCGGTCGATTTGCCCAGTAGTTTCACAAGGTCGTCGTGCATGCACACGCGGAGTTCGTTGAAGTCGACCAGGCGCTGCTCGAACCGGCGCATGGCCGATCCGGCCTTGCTCAGCCCGGCCTCCCAGACCAAGAACGAGCGGACCAACTCGGTGAGCACGGGCTGTTCAGAATCCAGCAGCGGCTGGACATCAGAGGCACACTGGGCATCGTGGGCTTGCGTAGCGAGTTGCGAAGACTCGGCGTTGGCGGGGGTGGATGGCGCGTTACAACTCGCTGCGTGGCACGACGCAGCCAGCGTCTCCGCCTCGCTGCCGTGCGCCTCTCGTGCTCGCTTGAGCAGAAGGCAAAGCGCGTCAGAGGGGTTTGATGCCGTCGATCCCGTCTGCGGCGAGGCTTTGGGGCGTGTGGAACTCACCGCTCCGGCTCCTGATGAGCGTGCGACGACTGCTCATCATCTTCACTCGGCGGGTCGGCCTCGCCTCGCTCGGCTCTGGCCTTGGCCAGAGCTTCCATGACTGCGGCCTGTTGTTTGATGCCGCGATCGGCCTTGAAGAAGAGTTCTGGCAGTTGACGCAGCGCCATGGCTTCTCCAGCCTGGCGGCGGATGTGCTTGGCCGCGTGGCGTAGCGCGTGCATGGTCAGGTCTTGGTGCTCGTCGGGCAGCACTGAGACAAAGACGTCCGCTTTCCTCAGATCGTCTGTGACTCGCACCTCGATGACGGTGATCAGGCCGCGTGCTCTTGGGTCAGCGAGGCCACGGGCGATCACGGCCTGAAGGGCTTCACGCAGCGTCGATGCAACTCGTTCGGTTCGTTGGGACACGCTACAACCTTATGTCCGGCATCGTCCCTGCGTAGCGAGAATCGAACTTTGACCCGGCGAAGTTGGCTTGGCAGCCCGGCCACCTAAACTGACCCGTTCTCGCATGGCTAGCGGGAGCGGGTGGGTGCCGTTCGTCCGCCCAAACCCCAATGGAATCGGCCCGCGTTCGCCGTCTCTAACTCCACCAACCCCGTTCGATTCGCAGAGGATTACTTCATGGCAGATGCTCCCACCGCTACCGCGCTCGCACCCTCGACCCTTGCCCGTGGACTTGAAGGGGTGATCGCGGGTCAGACCGCGATCTGCTCTGTCGAGCAGGGCGCGCTCATCTATCGCGGCTACGAGATTCACGATCTGGCTCAGCACGCCACCTTTGAGGAGGTCGCGTTCTTATTGCTCGAAGGGCACAAGCCTTCCGCATCGGAGTTGAGCCGGTTCAAGGCGGAAATCGTCGCCGAGCGGGCGTTGCCCGCGCCGGTGGCCGACTTTCTGAAGTTCAGCGGACCGATGCTCAAGGGTGGGAACGCCGTCCCGATGGACGTGTTGCGAACCGCCGTTTCGATTTTGGGCCACTTTGATCCTGACTGCCAGAGTGTTGCGGCGGATGCGAACCTGCGGAAGTCCAAGCGATTGCTCGCGAAGATTCCGACCGTTGTGGGGCATATGCAGTCGGTCATCGACGGCAAGCCGATGGTCGAGCCTCAGACCGGAGGGGATTCGAGCCTTTCTTTCGCGGCGAACCTGCTCTACCTGATGTCCGGCGTAAAGCCGTCGGAAGAGTTCGCCCGGGTGATGGATGTCTCGTTGATTCTTTATGCCGAGCACGATTACAACGCCTCGACGTTTACGACTCGAGTGATCGCGGGCACGCTCAGCGACATGCACGGGGCCGTGTGCGGCGGCATCGCCGCGCTCAAGGGCCCGTTGCACGGCGGGGCCAACGAGGCCGCGATGGAGATGCTCAAGGAAATCATGAACGATGTCGGCGAGAGTGGCATCGGCACCGACAAGGTCGACCGCTGGATGCAGCAGGCCTTTGAGAGCAAGCGCAAACTCATGGGCTTTGGGCATCGCGTGTACAAGAACGGCGACCATCGCGCTCCGATCTTGCACAGCCTGGGCAAGGCGATTGCTCAGGGGAACAAGGCCAATCCCGGCGGGCACGCCGCGACCAAGTGGTTCGCTCTGGGCGAGCAAGTGCAGAAGATCATGCTCGACCGCAAGAACATTCACCCCAACGTCGACTTCCCCTGCGGATTGACGTATTTCACGATGGGCATTCCCGTGCCGCAATACACGCCCATCTTTGTGGCAAGCCGCATCACAGGCTGGTGTGCCCACATCATGGAGCAGCACGCCGACAATCGGCTGATCCGGCCGATCGCCAGTTACAATGGACCGGCATTGACAAAGTGGAACCACTAAGCGCTCAAACCGCGCGAGTTCCTCCGTCGCCGCGACGAACGGCCCGGCTTTCGTCGCTGATACGGGAGCATTGCGCACGCACTGCCCACGGCTTGCAGGTGGCTGTTGTTTGTGGCGAACGGTCACGGCTTTGGTTTGACACGTCCGCCGTCGCGCTTGGTAACGCTGAGAGTCCGGCATTGTTCAAGTGTGCCTCGCAGGCCAAGCCCATGGTCGCGACGTGCGCGGTTCGGCTTGCCCAAGCGGGGTTGCTCGATCTGGACGTGCCGGTTGTTGAGTATGTTCCCGAGTGGCCCAAACTGACACGTTTACCGGCGGACCGCAAAGAGTGGGTGCGGGGCGTGACGCCAAGGCGATTGCTCTCTCACTCGGCGGGGTTTGTGACGCGGGGATTTCCACAGCGATCACTGTGTGAGGCACCGATCACGTCGGAGCAGATTCTTGAGGGGTGCTTTGGCCCCGAGCACGATTGCCGCGTGGAGTATGAGCCGGGAACAAGGTGCGTGTACAGCGGTGCCGGTTTCGTCCTCGCGCAATTGGCGTTGGAGCGTGCCTGCGGGCGACCGATCGTGGGCTTAGTGGCTGACGAGGTTTTCGGCCCCCTTGGGCTTGACCACACGCGGCTCGGAACGGTGGTCGGCGATCTTGCCCCCACTTGGCCTGAAGCGGGGCCTCGACGGCACTTTCCCGCGGTTGGTTCGTCGGGTCTCTTCAGCACCGTGGTCGATCTGGCGCGGGCTTGGTCGGCCATCGGAAAGCAGAAAGACGGGTTCCTCTCGCCCGAGTGGGCCAGCGTGCTGTTTCAACCGCAGGGCACCACCGACAACGGCTTTACCTTCGGCTTGGGCTTTGCGGTAGCGCCCAACGGCACGGCAAGGGTCTTCAAGCACGCCGGCTGGTGCGATGAGGCGTGGGTAGCGGCAGAGGGAATCGTCGGTTCAAACTACGCGATTGCGGCCGCGGCGACCGTTGGCGGTGAAGTGGGCCGGGCGTCGGTTCTGCCCCTTATCGGGGCCGTCACGCAGTTCGTTTTGCGGACCAACTTGGCGTAGGAGCGTGGATCAGAGAGGCTCCTTTCCTGTCGGTTACCGTGGATTCCTATTTTCGGGGGGAAGTCGGCAGATCGACGCCGCAGGCTGTTTACGGCCTATTCTCACGGTTCGCGAACCTTATCCCGATCATCGCTCGAACAAGACGCCGCCGGAGGTTAGTGATAACATCACTTCCAGCCATGCAGTCGCATCCATCAGCCCTGGCACGCACGCTCGACACGACGTCATCGTCGGTGCATGGGGTGCGGACATCGATCTGGTCGGTGGATGGGCGAGGAGGCCCCTCGAAGGGCCTTAAGGCCAAAGTCATCGATCGTGGGCCGCAGGACACCGTGCCGATCGTGTTTTTGCACGGTTTGGTTGGTCTCAACGAGCACTGGGAAGGTGTGGTTGAACGGGCGAGCAACAGGATGCGGTGCATTCTGTTTGAGCTGCCATTGCTGCAACTTCGCGGCGAGGATTGCTCGATTCAGGGTGTCACGCGGCTGACGGCCGACTTTCTCTCTGACTATCTCGAGGAGCCCGCGCTGGTCGTGGGCAACAGTTTCGGCGGCCATGTGGCGTTAAGGCTGGCGCTTGAGCACCCCGCCGCGGTGCGTGCGATGTGCCTTGCTGGGTCATCGGGCCTGATCGAGAAGTCGCTTGTGGCGGACATTCAGATTCGCCCGAGCCAGGATTGGCTGCGACGGAAGATCGGCGAACTCTTCTATGACCAGAGCAAGATGCGAGAGGACGATCTTGCGCGTGCTCACCGCGAACTGTCGGATCGGGGCGGAGCGCGGGCGATGGTGCGACTGAGCCGATCGGCCCGCAGGGATCATCTGGGCGATCGCATCGCGGAGATTGATGTGCCGACCTTGTTGATCTGGGGTCGCCAAGACATTGTCACTCCGCCCGAAGCCGCGGAGGATTTCCAAAGGCTGATCCGCAACTCCAACATTGTCTGGTTTGATCGATGCGGACATGCGCCGATGATCGAATGCCCGGATGGGTTCGCTCAAGCGTTGATCCGATTCGCCGAGGGATTGGGTCCGAACGCCGCGGCGGTTGCTGGCCGCGCTGATGGCAAGGGCGGCACCAACCACGCCGCCATGCCGTCGGGCAACAAGGGCGGTAACGGCAAGCCGTGAGCGTGGGTGGGCAATGCCAGGGTTCAGTGGGCCTGTGCCCGAATTTTCAATCGAGTGACCGATCTGGGGCTGACTTTCTGGCTCCGATGTGGTGCCAAGGCAAACGATGACGCAGAGCACGCACGCTAGAGCGGTGGCTGAGCACGCAAACAACGCGGCGGGTGAAGTTGCGACTCGACAAGCGATCTCGACGAATGGGTCGGGTTCGTCACCATCTGACGAGATCGGCCGCAAAGCAGAGCGCAGTCTTGGCGAAGTTGGCAGCAAGGAAGGTGAGGGAGCGGGACGCACTGGAGGAGGTGGGCGCAATTCGTTGGCCACGCCGGATCGCCGGCGGCCACCTGTGCAACACTGGACTGGATTGGTTGGCTCTGCCCTCAAAGTTCGTCTGGCGGGCCGTATCAGACAGTTGAGCGATACGCGCCACTGGACCGACCACACCGCCGCGACTCAGCGGGCTCAACTGCGGCGGCTGCTGACGCTTGCTCGCGACACACGCTTTGGCCGGGAGCATGGCTTTGCTCGCTTGCTCTCGATGAGCGATTCGAATCTGGTCACGGCCTTCCGTCGCGAGGTGCCGATCGCCGATTACTCGTCGTTTCGTGAACCGATCCGACAGATGCGAGAAGAGGGCCGCTCCGACGTCTTGTGGCCAGGTCTGGTGATGGACTTTGCTCAGACCAGCGGCACCACAGCGGGAGATAAGTTCATTCCGGTATCGTCGCAGATGATGCGCAGCAACTACCTCGCGGCGATGGATATCTTCGCGCACGCGTCCAGATTCGGCATCTCGCTGCCATTCTTGACAGCGGGCCGAGCGCTGTTTCTGGGTGGTTCGAGCGATCTGACGGTCGGGGTCAGCGGCGTTCGCACGGGCGATCTGTCGGGTATTGTGACGCCGCTGATCCGCTGGCCGATCAGTGAGATTTATTCGCCTGGCAAAGAGATTGCTCTGATGAGCCACTGGCCGTCGAAAATCGAAGCGATGGCCCGCGAGTGTCTGCTCCAGGACGTTCGGATGATCAACGGCATGCCGTCGTGGACATTAGTGCTGATGGACCGCGTGCTGGAACTGGCGAGAGAACGCGGAATGATCGGTGCGGGCGACGGCATCGATCGTGTGTGGCCAAATCTCACGCTCTTTGTACACGGCGGTGTGAAGTACGCACCGTTTGAGTCGCGAGTGCGGCAGCGATACAGCGGGTCGCACGGCGCGGCGGGCAGTGGGGGGCAGGGGGGAGTTGTCGGCAGCGACGTGCCCTATCGCATCGAGCTGTACCCCGCCAGCGAGGGCTTCATCGCGATTCAGGACACGCCACGGCAGCCGGGCATGCGGCTGCTCTCTGACGTCGGCAACTTCTACGAGTTGATCCCGCTTGAAGAGATCGATGATGCGCTCGCGGGCAAGACCTCAGCGAGCGCCTTCACGTGCGAGCGTGTCGAACCGGGCGTTCGCTATGTGGTCTGCATGACCACGTGTGCTGGCCTGTGGCGATATGTCATCGGCGATGTGGTCGAGTTTGATAGCACCCCGCGCGACGCGGCGGGCAAGGGTGGATGGTCGATCGGCCCTGACGGCTCGATCGGAGAGGCGGGTCCGTCCCGGCTGCGGATCGTCGGGCGGCATCGACACTTCATCAACGCCTTTGGCGAGAACCTGATCGTCGAGCACATCGAGAACGCTGTGGCCGCGGCGGCGGATTCCCTGTCGATCAGCGTCGGTGAGTTCAGCGCTGCGCCGGTTTATCCCACACCGACAACGCGACCGGGGCTGGAACTTGTGGTCGAGGTCGCTGAGCAGGAGCGGGCCCGATTCAAGAATGACCGGCACTTCGCGGCCGAGTTTGCGCGGTACTTTGACCAATCCATCAAGGGCCAGAACGTGGACTACACCACCAAGCGCACTGACGACGTGGGCATGGCGCCGCCCACGATCACGCCGCTGCCCCTGGGCACGTTTCACCGCTGGCTGGAATCGAGAGGCAAACTGGGCGGCCAGCACAAGTGCCCGCGATGTGCCAACCATCGCGACGTGATCGACGCGGTGATCGCCTCGGCGAACGTCTGAGCGGATGCGTTGGCGGGGAATCTGCGCGGCTGGCTATAGCAACGGGCCCATCAACTGTGCCGTGTTATCTCGGAAAGTCTCCCAGAGCGTTCGAGACTTCCACTCGGACAGCGTCAGTTCGTCAGACTCGCTCAGATAGTCGCTTTGCATGAAGCGAACAACCGACGCAAAGTCGTCGTCGAACACGAGCACGCTGACCTCGAAGTTGATCCGGAACGATCGCTGGTCGATGTTCGCCGAGCCCACTAGCGCCAGATCGGTGTCGATGGTGATCGTCTTGGCGTGCAGAAGGCCCTTGCGATAGTGGAGAATTCGCACACCACTCTCGAGAAGGTCCAGATAGTGCGACCGTGCGGCGGCGGCGACCAAGATTGAATCGGAGACTTTGGGCATGATGATGGTGACACGCACGCCGCGCGTCGCAGCGGCCTGCAGCGCCATGCGCATGGAGTCATCGGGAACAAAGTAAGGCGTGGTCATAACCAACTCTTCGCGAGCGTGATAGATCATCGTCAGCATGGCCTGATGGATCGCGTCGGGGGCTGCGCCGGGGCCGGAGGGGATCACCTGCACAACACAGCCGTCGCCCGGTTTGCCTTTGTCGTTCAGCGGCACGATCTCCGGCACGTACTCGTCCACGTGACCGATCTGTTCTTTCGAGTCCATCAGCCAGTCGCGCAGGAAGACCGCCTGAACCGCGAAGACCGCCGGCCCGCGAATCTTGAGCGACGCGTCGATCCATGGACCGGTCTTGCGGCGGGGGTTGGAGCGGAAGGTGTCGTCGGTGATGTTCTGCGAACCAACATACGCAATCTTGCCATCGATCACCGCGATCTTGCGATGATTGCGGAGGTCGATGCGAGAGAAAATCGCTCGCAGGGCGTTCACGGGCAGCGCCGCTACCACACGAACACCTGCTTCACGCAGCCGCGCGGGCTGGTCAGAACGCAGGAAGTGCTTCCCGCCCACGGCGTCCACCAGAACTCGGCACGTCACGCCGCGCTTCGCCGCCTTGATGAGCGACGCGACGAGACACTCGCAAGGCCCGGCTCCGTCCTTTCGGGGTCGTTGCCAGACGTAGGTCTGCACGTGAACGTGCTTCGTTGCCTGATCAATATCGGCGCACAGCTTGCCGTAGAAGTCGCCGGTCGCTGCTACCAACTCGAGTTCGTTGCCGATCAGCGGCGGGAAGCCGGTCGCATTGGTGCCGAACTCGGCGACCGCGGCGTAGGGGCTTCGCTGAAGTTTGGACTCGAGGTGGCGGTGCTGCCACACCCGCGTTGCCTCCGTCTCGATGCCCCTGGTCAGTTCTTCGTATCGGCGCAGCCGGCGGGACCCCAAGCGGACCTCACCGAACATGAAGTACGCCACAATGCCCAAGACCGGCACAAAGACCACGATCGTCAGCCAGGCCAGCGACGTTGCGACCGGACGCCGCCGAACGACGATGATCGCACCCAGCACCAGCCGAAGGGTCCAGTCGATGAGGAAGTAGGTTGTGGGCAGCCAGTCGGGCAGATAGTGCATTCGCAGCGCATCTCCTGGGCCGAGCTTACACATGCGAACCGAGTCAAGGAACTGTTTGTGGAGTTCGGTCGAGCGTGAATGGTCACGCCGCGCTCAACGCGCAACCAAAAGCGTGCGCTGTCATGGATTGCGTGTAGCAAGCGGGCGAGGAGGCCCCGTCAGAATTCTTGCACCAACTCGCGGCCTGCGTGCCGAGTTCAGCGACCTGTCCCATTGGCCGCCGCAGCGTTCTCGACGTTCTGACCCAGAATCAGCGGCACGACGTTGGCGTTGGGCAGGTTCAGCGAGCCCATGAGCGCAGCGGCTGCGGTTGCCTCTGCGTTCTGGCCGTCACGAACCAGTCGCAGCAGCGACGCGATGTGTCGATCGGTCAGCTGGTTGCCCTGACGCTTGGCCGACTCGGCGGCCCGTGCCAGCAGCTCCACACGCTCCGAACCATCGGCCTGCATCGCGGCGTCAAAGATCGCCTGCTGTGCGTTCTTGGTGGGCACAAACGACAGCACGTCGGCGATGGTCACACGCAAGGGGCCTGTCGCGGTGGCCAAGGCGGTCGCCAGTGGTCCGCTGGCGTCGGCGACGTTGAGCACCTGGTTCGAAGAAACGCCCAGATCGCGAAGAGCCGCAAGCGCAGAAGTGCGGTACGCGTCGGCTTCGTCGCCAGTGATCAGACCACCGATGGCCTGATCGAGCAGGTCGCCCGTCGCTGCGGTGATTTCATCGGGGTTCAGCCCGGCCTTGGCGATGCGCACGCTGTTGTCGCGCGCGTATCGCGGGGCGAGCTCATCAAAGCCCTGAGCGCTGACCAAAGAAAGAATGGGTGCGGCCCGGAGTCTGTTTCGACCTCGAGACTCTTCGATGAGTTCCTGCGTGCTTGTGGCGGGCAGGTCGCTCACGATGAGGTCGATGGCGGGCGCATCGGCGATGGCCTGCTCCATGCCCTGAAGGCTGGCCGAGACGGGCAGCACGGTGTATCCCTGTCCTTGGAGGATGCCTGAAAGCGACGCACCACGCTCCTCGGTCGAAGCGATCACCACGGCGTACTTGGCACCCAGATCACGGATCGCGCTGGCCAGAATCGGCACCACGCGGTCTGAGCCGTCGAAGGGCTCCATCGGTTGGGCATTGGCCAGTGCGATCGCCGCGTCGTATTGCACACGACGGTTGGAGTATCGCAACGCTTCGAGCAGCGGGCGCCGACCGTCCAGTCCGCTCCACAGCCCCGCGCCGCCCGCGGTCTGATCGATCGCTTCGATGGCCCGACGGGCCAGCGGCGTGTCGATGCTGTCGATGGCACGGGCCAGAACCTGCTGCGATGCCGCCGGTCCTGAGGCCACGGCGTAGTACATGGCCTCGCGCCGCGTGCTGGGGTATGACGGATTGTCATAACCCTGTGGCCCGTCGATCTCTCGCGAGAAGTTGGACGCGAGCCACGTTGACAGGGCACGCGGGGCGTTGCCGTCGAGCGTCAACGCTCGCTCAGAGAACCGCATCGCCATCGCCTCATGGAAGACGCTGGTATCAATGGCGGCGAAAGTGAGGCCGATCCTCGGATCGTGCATCCACCACAACTGGTTCGGCTCGCCCGCAAAGGGAGTGAGCGACGGTGACTCGGTGTAGTAGTTCTGCGCGACCTCGACGTATCGCTCCGAGACCGAAGTGGAATCGTTCACCACGCCAACGATCTTGCGGATTGCCTGCTCCGCCGCGGTCTTCACGGCGGTGACGTCTGACTGCGCACGAAGGTCATAGAGCGCGGGCAGCGAGTGCGGGTAGGGGATATCGCCCAGAATGCCCGCGACCAGTTCTTGTGAAGCTGGTTCGAGGTCGGGCAGCGCCGAGACCAACGGGATGACCGACTGGCGCCCCATCGCCACCATGATGCGACGAACCTCCGAACTCAGACGCGCATCCTGATTCTGCAACAGCGCTTCGAGCAACTGCGGCAGGGCGTACTCGCCCGCTTCCTTCAGCCGTGCCTCAGCGAAGACTGACTTGCGCCGAACGCCGACGAGGTCCTTGATGTTTTTGGCGATGGACTCCGGGTCGCGTGCCACCGCGAGTTTGCCGTTCTCGTACGACTTGAGAATGGCAGACGCGACGGGCTCGAGTTCCCTTCGGCTCTGGGCGCGGATCACGGCTCGGCTGAAACGATCCAGCCCGCCGCGAGTCTGCTCAACAACTCTCACAAACTCTGCGGGCGGCAAGTCGAGCGCCAGCAGCGACTCACCCGTGGCTGCGGCGACGTCGGGACGATCGATCAGCACGTAGTGCAGAAAGTCTTCGAGCAACTGAGGAGCGGTCGGCTTGTTCGCCTCGCCGCGAGCATCGGAGGTCGAAGTTCGAGTCTGGGCCGATGCCGGCGTTCCTGCCAGAACAAAGAGTGCGAGCGGCAACGCGAGCTTGGCCGCGGCGAGAGCGAAAGAGCTTTGCACAGGGGACTCCTGAAGGCCGACACCACCACTCGGGCGGCACGTACACGCGCCGTCCGAACCGATTCACCTACGAACCGCCCGTCCTTTCGGATGCGGGACAAGACGCAAGGCTAGTAAAGTAACGACCTTGCAGCAACACTGTCAATTGACCCAATGAAAAAGAAGGGGTCTGGAAGGGTGTTGTGCGGTCCCAGTGATCTGTTCGCGCAATTTTCGTCGCTGAGAGTGCCCTGACTTGGGGTTCCGGGGTGCAAATCGATGGGTCGGGCCAGCCTAGAGGCGGGTTGGGACGGGAGTCGGCCGGATAGCCGGGTCATCGTTTCAATGCCAACATTCGATTTTTGCCCCTCACGTCGCCCATCCGTCAAGGTCGCACCGAATCCAGTCGATGCACCTCTCGCGCTGGGCTTGTGTGATGCCCTGCGGACGACCGAAGCACAGCCCCCTAGACGTGAGGACGAGACATGCCCTTCGAGAAGGACGTATTGACAACGGGCGAGGTCGCCAAGATCTGCAACGTGGCCCCCCGCACGGTCTCCAAGTGGTTCGATACCGGCCAACTCAAGGGCTATCGGATTCCCGGCTCAAAGGACCGCCGGATTCCCGTCGCACAGTTGGTGCGGTTCATGAAAGAGCACGGGATCCCGTTCGATGGCATCAC
Source organism: Phycisphaerales bacterium (assembly GCA_041737685.1). Taxonomy (GTDB): domain Bacteria; phylum Planctomycetota; class Phycisphaerae; order Phycisphaerales; family UBA1924; genus JAHBK01. The sequence goes on from JBGSRG010000099.1 coordinate 14,024, forward strand.
CGGCGGCAAGACGCGCATCCTAATCGTGGACGATGAACCCGAGATTGTTGACACCTTGACCAAAGTGCTGGGCGAGCAGACCAATTACGAGGTGCGCTCGGCCATCACGGCCTTCCAGGCCGGTGTCGAGTGCGACCGCTTCAAGCCGCACGTGATGCTGCTCGACCTGCACCTCGGATCGGACGACGCGGTGGGCAGCGATGTTCGCGGCCTTGCCCAGATGATCCGTCAGGACGAAGATCTGCAGATGACGCGGATCGTCGGCATGAGCGGAAAGCTGACCGATGCCCAGTTCACGACTGTGCGGCAGGTCGGCTTCGAGAGTTTCATTCGCAAGCCCTTCGCGGTGCGTCAGGTCATTGAGGTCATCGAACTTTGCACCGCGATGGTCGCGTGAGTCGCAGTCGCCACCAGTCCAGGTGCTCTCGGGCACTTTGGCCAGTCAGGCCGTGAGAGGCGATTGAAACCGCAGCAAACTCCAGCAACGCCGCCGAGCGATCGGCGGCGTTGTTCGTTGTTGAGGCGGCTCGGAAGATCGCGGCGGACTCTTGCCACAGAGTTTCGACACGCGGCAGGGGCAGTGTGAGAACGGCCTTTGCGCTCAGTTTGATCGCCGTGACCGTGAGCGCTGTTCCGCAGGTTTGGGCCAGTGCGGTGGTGCAGCAGACGGGTGAGGCCAGTGCCGATGCGAGTCGCCAGAGGGCCATCGAATCGTCAGGGGTGCGAGAAGTGATCGTGAGAACGGGCACACTTGGCAGCCACTGGCCCCGCTCATCAACCACCGCTTCGATCAACGGTGTCTGGGTCGCTACAAGCACCTTGGGTACCAGACGCGAAACGGCCCACTTGATCAAATCTGGGTCCGCCGAGAGCGCGGCAAGGTCGGCCGCAGGTGCTTGCCACGTTTGTCCGTGGATGATTGTCGCAACGCGTCCCCACTTGCACTGGGCAAGGTCGATCAGCCCGGCGGTGATGACGGGCGGCAAGGCCGGATTTGATCGGGGGGGAGGACTCGGCGGTTCAGCGGGCCCAGGGGTCTGGGGGGGCGGGGGAGATTCGGTCGATTCCACGATCCTGCCGACAAGCCCGTAGTACTGAGCGCGAAAGTCGGCGGTGGCGTGGGCGATGTCGGCGATGACGGCGGTTTCAGAGATGTCAGCACTGTCACCGCCGCGGCGGGTCGATCGGCCGGATGAACAGTCGTTCAAGGGTGATGCGCGGGGCCTAGGCGGCGGCGGAATCCCGAAGGCCTCGCACGCGAGTGCTGACCATGTGGCGGCAGAGGCAGCAGGTCGCTGGCGAGGGGCTCGCGGCACGACGGCGCGAAACATCGGCCCAACAAAGAGCCGCGGGCCGGGTTCGGCACTTGCCTGTGCTGAGCGAGCATCGTCATCACGCCGCGATTGGAACACGCAAGCGCAGGTCTGCGTGGCGATGCCCTGAAAGGTCCGGCCGTCGTCGATCCAGATCGACTCGAGCCATGCATGATCCAGCAGTGCCGCACGCAAAGGACCGTTGTCGCGACTGGCGAGGAGCGAGAGCGGCTGCACCATGCCCACTCGACCGTCCGGCCAGGTGAGCCTGAGCCCAAGGAGCAAGAAGGCGCCGGCGGTGTCGGCATAGCCCCGAACCGCACCGCTGCTGAGTTCGGCGATGCGTTTGGCCCGCGCCGGTTTGTTGGCCGTTTGAGATTCGAGTTGATTCAGGAAAGGCGGGTTCCCGAGCACCACGTCGAACTTCGTGGGAATGTCTCCTGGCCGAGTCGCGACGGCTGAGCCATTGCCCCAGAGGGAGTCGTCCATCAGCGCATCGCCCAGTCGCAGCGTGGGTTGACCGAGGCCTGTCTGCGCGTCGGAGCGTGAGTACGTTTCGGACACGAACTGCAAGCGGCATAGGTCCATCGCCACCGGATCGATATCCATGCCGAAGATGCAACGGCGAGAAATCTCGGCGATTGCTGCGCACAGGTTTTGCTTGGCGGGCGCTGGACCAGCACCATCGCTTTCGATGCGAGACCTCGCTGCGATGAGTCGCTCTCCGATCATCCGTGCAGCCGCGATGAGGAAACGCCCGCTGCCGCACGCTGGGTCGAGCACTCGCAAAGCGAGCAGACTCTCGCCGGTGGGGTCTTGGAGCAGGCATCGATCCAGCACTGGCGAGAGCGTTTGCTCCAGCACATGATCGATCAGCGCTGGCGGCGTGTAGAAAGCGCCGAGTTTACGGCGGTTGCTGTCTGCAATGCTCGAAAGCAACTGCTGATAGAGCACGTCGGGGGCGTGCATCGGATTTTCGGGATGAATCGACCGGGCAACGACGTTCGCGGTGCGAGCAAACGCCTCGTCGGTCGCGCACAACTGGGCCGGCAACTCTTCGCGGTAAACCCCGCGACAGCAGGCACGAAAGCTCGCCGCGATGTTGGCGGGGGCTGTCCCGCGGTCTTCGTTTGCAGTCTCCGCATCAGCCGCATCGCCAAACGCGGCCAGCATACGTGCCAGAAGGGTGGGGAAGCCCTCGCCGGGCCCGCCCGATGCTCCATGGAGCCAAAGCAGGCCGATCAGACGCACCCAGACTCGAACCGATGAGTCGGCCCCGTATCCGTCAACCGCGAGTGATTCGTACGTCCGGCGTCCCCACTCTGGCAGGGTTCGACCTTTGCCAGCCGGGGGCACACGCGGTACAGGGGCCGCAGAGGCCTTGCGAACTGTCCGAGGCTTGGAATCGATGCGGACTTGGCTCACTCAGGCATGGTAGGGAAACGCGACTGAGCGACTCGCCACCCGAAAGCAGACCCCATCGACGAGCCCCTCACGTCTTTCGCATCGCTCAGTTCGCCGCTGCGGCCCCTTCGCGGCTACAACACTGAGGCGGTCGGTGTTTCGGTTCGCTGTTCGCGGGAACGGGCACAGACATGGGAGCGGGTGGTTGAAGCTGGAAGGGGGGGGACGAGAATCAAGAATGCCGGAGACAGGAGTCGAACCTGCACGGGTTTTAAATCCGGCGGATTTTGAATCCGCTGCGTCTGCCATTCCGCCACTCCGGCGAGTGTACGGGCGAAGTAAAGGCCTTCGTCCGAGCGGGCGGACAATAGGGTGCATGACGCGCCCCGGCCAGTTGCGGGCGTGTTTACGGTCTTGCCGTCGGAATGCGTGAGCGCTGCGCACGCTCCCCGTTGCCCCCCAAGGCCCAGCCGCAAAGGCCGACCATTCAGCCCGCCAGACCAGCCAGTTTCTTTGCCAGTTCGGCCTGCGAATGCACCCCGACCACGCGATCCACTTCCTTGCCGTCCTTGAAGATGATGATCGTCGGAATGCTGCTCACGTTGTACTGGCCGGCGATCTTCGGAGCGTCATCCACGTTGAGTTTCGCGACGACCGCTCGGCCCTCCATCTCGCCCGCAAGGCCGTCGATCACCGGTGTCATCTTGCGACACGGCGGACACCACTCGGCCCAGAAATCGACCAAGACGGGCTGCTGGCTATCGGAAACGGTCGAGGCGAAGTTTGCCTCGGTCAGATGAACCGCCGCGGCACCATCGATTTGAGCGTCCTGACCCGTACCTTTGCCGCCGGGCAGCAAACCCTTTGAGACTGCTGCCCATGCCGCCAAGGCCAGGATGGTCGCAATCACCAGACCGCTTAGAAGTTTGTTGTTCATGGCTTGCTCCGATTCGTGGTTACTCGCTCAGGCCCGGCTCTCAACCGGTCGCACAACCTCTGTACGGCCACTGATCGGCCGAGGATCGTTCGGGCGGTCGAAGCAGCAATCGCTCGGGCCATTTCGAGGCCCATGCGGCTCTGGTTCGGCGAATGACGACCGCCGCGTCGGTGCTCAGACCTCCCAATCGAGGCTGAATTCGTGAGCGTGTCAGTTGTGTCATCCGAATCGTCTTTGTCCGGTCCCAATCGCCGCACATGCCTTTCGACCCAAGTCACGGCTCGACTCACTCAGACAATCGCGGACCATTCTCGCCGCCCTGTCCGGGGTTCAACTGAATCTCGCCGTTGCGTTCCTCGAACTGCCGGATGACTTGGCCAAGGCTGATGGCCAGACGCTTGGCACCGCGCCAGTTGAGCACCACGCGCGAGTTCACACTGAATTGAAGCGCGGGCTGATTGTCCTGCGTCGGCATGGGCAGATTGATGCCAAAGTCGAGCACAACTTCGTCGCCGGTGGTCGAGGTGCGGATTGTGTTTGCGTAGGTGGTGTTCATCTTCGACTCGTCGATGCGAAGTTGAACCTGACGCTGCTCGGGCTGATCGGCCATTGGGCAATCTCCTAAAGGGGCTTGTGGTGAATGGGAGGATAGCGGTGCGTTCAGGCTGTTGTCTGCCGCAGCAATCCACCTTCAAACCGTTCCATCGCGATAGAACGGATTGCAGCGGACGATAGGCCTCGGTGGGCACCTTGTCAGGGCGAATGCCGCACACTCATCGACCGTGACGCTTCTCGCACCAACGCCGCAAACAAGCCAGCCCCTAGACGAGGATCGCTCGTCCGCTCCGGATGCCATTGCACACCCAGTCGCCAAGCCTCAGTCGAACCCGTCGCTGCCGGATCGTTGGCGATCGCCTCGATCACGCCGTCGGGTGCTCTCGCGACGACGCGAAAGCGGCCGGCATCGCTCACGGCCTGATGGTGGTAACTTGAGACGACCCCCTGCTCCGCTTCGCTCGGGCTTTGCAACAACTCTGCCCAAGCATCATCACTGCCCGGCTCGATCAGCAACCGGTGCTGGCGGTCGGCCTTGGCCATGCCGCCTGCGACGGCGGGCTCGGCTGCGGTTCCGGGATGGTGCAGATCGGCTGTTTCGATGTTGTCGGGCAAGTGCTGGTGCAATCGCCCGCCCGCAGTCAGCGCCATCATCTGCATTCCCAGACAAATGCCCAGAACCGGTCGCCGCGATCGATCGTCAGTCGCCGGGAGAAGAGACGCGAGCAGCGCCGTCTCAAACTCCTGGCGCATCGGGTCCATCGGATTGGCTTTCGGGTGAGTGGCCTCACCAAACGGCTCCATCCGAGGATCATCGCCGCCCGTAAACACGAATCCGTCGCACAGCCGCAGATACTCGGGCAAGAGTTCCACCAGTGGGGCAAGCACGATCGGCACCCCGCCTGCTTGCGTTACTGCTCGGGCGTATGCAACAGTGCACGCCATCCGCGCCCCAACTGCAGTACTTGCCGTCGAAGCAACGCCCCTTGGCCGTGTGACATCGCACGTGATCCCAATCAGCGGTCGATTCATAACCTGACTGTACCGCCTGCGCTCGCCAACCAAAGCGGGCGGGTGCCCCGGCTCCTATGGCCGTCGCACACCGCCCGCGGGTTGAATCCATGTTCGACCGACGTGTACCTCACGCCAAGCCGCGATGCCTATCGACCGCCCGAACCCGCCACCGCACGCTCGGCCTGCGGCAACTGCGGGCCCTGCACACCGGAAATCTTGGACGCATCGATCTCGATCGTCTTGGTCCGGCTCGCGGGCTCGATCCGGTCCTCTGCCCGAGCGCGGTGCGCTGCTTCGCGGTCGAGCGATGCCTTGGCGTCATGCTCATACTCAGATCGTTCGCCCGCCTTGCCCAATGACGCGAGCGTCGCCTCTTGCCGTGCTCGCACGTCGGCCAACTTCGACGTGATAGCGTCGAGACTGGCTGCGCGATAGCGAGACTGATCGTCGAGGGTCTGCTTGCGGTCCTGCATGATCGCGATCATGCGGTCGTTGCGGCCAATGGCGTCGATCTGACGCTCCAGATCGAACATCTGCGTCTGAAAGCCGGTGTGCTCGCCCTCGAGCCGCACGAGCAAGGACGCCAGCTGGCGGTCTTGCTGCGCCAGATAGCCCAGATCTCGCTGCACGTCCGCCGCGCGATTCGCGTAGGCGTTCCGCGTCGCGTCGATCTGCGTGAGCCTGCTCTGCGCGCGGTCAAGGTCGAGCCGATCGTTCTTGAACCGGATCACAATCTCGTGCGAAGGCGCTTCCGTATCGAGGCCAATGCTCTGAATGCCAGCGAGGTTGGCCTGATCGATCGCCGAAGAGAGTTTGGCAGAGTCCTCGTCGGCGAGTTCGACCACGCGCTTGGAGACTTCAAGATCGCGGTTGAGCTGCTGCACCTGCTCGCGAAGTTTGGCCAGATCGCCGCGAACCTCGGCGATTCGGCGCGGGTACTTCGCCTCCAGATCCCGCAGTTGTGATCGAAGCGCTACTGGATCGGTGATGTTCTCGTCGATCTTGGTGTTGATCGCCTCTCGGGTCTGTGTGAACAGCGCCCGAACGCGGTGCGGGCCGGCGACCGCCATGCCCGCGCCAACCACCAACGCTCCAATGAATCCGTATCGCACAATCGTCTTCGAGATACCAAACATGGGTCGATCCTCCTGCCCGCGTCCGTGCTTGGGTGGCGAGCGCTCGTCCCGGCTTCTCACTCAAGAAGGCCAACAGGACTCGCTCATGCGACCACCCGGCGGACTCGGCGGCGTCTGAGTGAACGGGGCCGCTCTCGCCGCAACAGCGCGGCGGGACACAGGCTTGATTCGGAACCCACGTTGGCCGATTTCGCGCGGTCGGGTTTGCCTGGTTTCTGGCTGAGCCTCAAAATCGACCGGTTCACTTCCCAACCAGTGGGTGCGGTTTACCCGCATTGCTCGGCTCTGCGTCCCTGTAAGTCGCCCTCGGCCGCCCGCAGGCACCCGCCGAAGCGACAATTCGATTCGGCCCGACCGCTCTGTTTACCCCCTTTAGGCTCATAAACTCACTGGTCGGCCGTTCAACCTACCGCTTGCTGCCCGCTTCATGCTCAATCAACTCACCACCACCTTCATCACCCGTCTGCGAGCCAACGATCAGGCCGCCTGGTTCGATCTGTGGGAGACGTTCGGCCCGGTGCTTCGGGCGCAGTTCACCAAGTGGGGCCGCGGTCGGATCGGACCGGAAACCGTCCGTGACCTCTCGCAAGAAACCCTCGCAGCGCTCTCTGATTCGATCGATCGCTATCAGCCGGAGCGAGGAGCCCGCTTCTCAACGTGGCTTCTGGCCATCGCCAAGCATGTTCTGGGCGACGAACTCGACCGCCGCAACGCTCAGAAACGTGGCGGGGATGGGCGTGGCGGTCGCAAACGCGCCGCATCGCTCGACGAAGGATGGATGGTTGAGAGCGGCGTGCGTGCCGATCAGGAGTATGAGGCCTCGGTCTTTCGTGCCAAAGTCGAGGCCGCGATCCGACTGGTCGAGAAACAGTGCGACTTTACCGATTTTTCGATCTATCGCATGCGTGTGCTCGACGGCAAGCCCGGCAAGCAGGTTGCTGAAGCGATGGGCATTTCCGAGCCAACTGTCAGTCGCAGGCTCGCCAAAGTCCGCGAAGCGCTCCGCCAGCGCCTGACGGAGGTCATCGCCACATATTCCTTCACTGAAGAGGAAATCGGTGAAGCCGACCGAAACGGCCTTCCCCTGAATCCGAGCAAGTCGGCAGTTCGCTCCGAATCGGAGTCTGTCCAGAACCCGCAGTTCGATGAGGCGCGATTTGATGATGCAGTTGGTGACATCTATCGACGACAGGTTGAACTGCGGAACCGCGACCGCGATGCGGATTAGCACCGTGAGCCACTGCCCACAGTGCAAAGCCCAGTGCCCGCGGTCAACCGAAAGCGGGGCACATTCGCCGCAGTCGTCAGAGCCGGAAGGGAATCAACCATGAGTTTCACCGTCGCACCATTGCTGATCATTCTCGGCGTGGTCGTCGTCGTCGCAACGGGCATCGCGCTGATCATCGCTGTGATCGGCCCTGTCTTTCGCGGCATCGGCTGGGTCATCGCTCGCGTCTTCGTGTTCATCGGCGGCATGATCCGTGACGTTCTGCGTCTGGTGGGCGGATTGATCACATCCCTTGTCTATGTACCCCTGATCGCATCAAACGTGCTTATCGGACGCTGGTCCGCCGCATCGCACTATGGCCGGTCGATGCAGGCGGAGTTTGGTGCCATCGGCGGCTGCCTTTATCGCGTGTTGATCGGCCACTGGGCACGCCTGCTGGCCCTGTCTGACCTCACTGCGGGGTTTGAGCGCCGAATCCCCGAGGCCGTGCTGGCCGCCCCGGCCGCCGACACGCCGCGTGGCCGCGGCGG
>JBGSRG010000113.1:0-2327 GCA_041737685.1 Phycisphaerales bacterium
CTCCCCATCATGCGGCCACAATCCCTCTCGCTCAACACAAGCGACTTCGACGCCATCGTCATCTCTTCCGACGCCCACGAGCAAGCCCTCTTCGATTCCGCGTCACGCCAACTCGCTCACCTCAACATCCCCATCGTGCGAATCTACGCCGACAAATCGCCCACAACATCCCCAAGGCCCGCCTTCAACACAACCACGACCACATCCCTATTGGGCCATCAACAAACTCCCCGCCACACCTTCCTTCAAAGCCACGCGCAACTCGCCTCAGCCAACCACAGCCCACCGCCACCGCCCACACGCTTCATCACCACCGGCCTGCCCAAGGGCGGATCCAACTGGCTCGAAGCCATGATTTTCTCGCTACCCGGCATCGGCGGATATGGACCGTCGGGACATCCCTCGACCTATCTCTCCCTCGCAATGCTCCTCGGCGTACCAGGCCTTGCCCAGGCCCTCTACGATGCTGGCCTCAGCCTCGAAAGCGCTGTCGCCCGGTTGCTCGACCCGCGCGCACGCTTCGGTCAAGCCGCTTCGCTCCAGCAAGCTTCCACACTCGCTCCACTGCTCAAGCAACTCGCCTCAAAGTTGCCCCTCCGCACCGGCCTGCTCGAGCAGCCCTCCCCCCACGCTGGCCGCGCTGCCCAACTGCTGGCCGCACTCACCGACGCCACACCCCCAAGTCTCCCAGGCCACATCCAAGCCTTCGGCCTCCCTTCCAAGCACCTCCGCCCAACCGATCTCCACGATCTCCTCCCCAGCCACGCCATCGTCCAACTGCTGCGCGATCCGCGCGACGTCCTCATCTCCCGGTTCTACCACGAACTCGGCAACCTCGGCCCCGCACAAGCCGCCCTCTTCGCCCAGCGAGACGACACCAACTCCTGGTCCCACCGCCGCGACTGGAAGCATGCCTACTTCACAGAGCGTCGCGGCGAGATACTCCACTACTACTCCGCTCTCGAAGCAGAGTCCTCTTTGCATTCCTGCCTCGTGCGCTACGAAGACCTTCTCAGCAACGCTCCGGCCGAACTCCAACGCATCTCGAAGTTCCTCGGCGTTGAACAAGACACCGCCGCACTCGCCCGCGTCGCATCGCGTTTCGCCTTCAACGCCGTCACCTCCGGCTCGCCGCTCCAGTCCCAACACGAACGCACCAATTCCTTCCTGCGCAAGGGCACCTCCGGCGACTGGCGCAACTACTTCGACACCGAACTCCTCGGCATCCTCGGCCCCGATTTCGTCAACCTCATCACCCGCCTCGACTACGAATCGGATGCTTCGTGGACCCGCACCCTCCCCGCAAAGGCCCCTCGCGAGTTTGATTTCTCTCGCCTGCGGACCCGCAGTTCCATCGCCCGCTCTTTCCGCTGGGTGTGGGAGCAAGACGCGGCTCTGCAAGCGCAGTTTCCAGATCCAAGCGACGTCACCGCTTCCCCCGCCTTCGCCGACTACCTGCTCGACATTTGCCAGACTCCCGACGTGCGATCCCACGCCCAAACGCTGCAATCGCTCGCCACACTCTGGCGTTCAAGGGTCGCCGAAACCGCCTACTTCTGATCCCGCTTCACCCGCAACTCGCACCGCCGTCCGTACTCTGCACAGATCGCCCCGGCATCCACCTGCGCTGGGCCAACATCCGTTGCACTGGCCTCTGCGCGGCGCACCACCCCTCCACCGCCTTCCCCACAACCGCACCATCCCCCGCGCGCCTTGCACACCCGCCGACCGTGAAAGATCAGCAGGTGCGAGAGATCGCCCCAGCGCTCGCGCGGAAACAGCGCCATCAATCGCCGTTCGATCATCGCCACGCTCGCGCCCTCCTCCACCAGCCCCAGCCGCTGGCTCAGCCGCTGCACATGCGTATCCACCACCACGCCCACATGAACGCCATACGCGTTGCTCAGCACCACATTGGCCGTCTTCCTCGCCACCCCCCGAAGCGTCAGCAGTTCGGCCATCGTGCGCGGAACCTCACCCCCAAACCGCGCCACAACCTCCGTCATCGCCGCGTGAATCGCCTTCGCCTTGTTGCGAAACAGCCCAATCGTCCTGATAAACGGCTCAATCTCCGCAGGGCTTGCCAATGCGAAGTCGCCCGGCGTGCGATACCGCGCAAACAGCGCGGGCGTTGCTTTGTTCACACCAACATCCGTCGCTTGCGCTGACAGAATCGTCGCCACCAGCAACTCATGCGCATTCGTGTAGTTCAGTTCGCAGTGCGCATCCGGGTACGCCGCGCCGAGCGCTGTCAACAGACGCGCTGCGCGATCCCGGTCCTTCGCCGTCACTCGCGGCAACTCAAACGGCACACCCTCGATCGTGAC
>JBGSRG010000134.1:0-2101 GCA_041737685.1 Phycisphaerales bacterium
CCGGCCAATCCGCGATCAGCGCAACCACGCCGAATCCGAGCCTCCAGGCACGAAACACTCGCTGCCCTGTCGGTTGAACGCATCCCGAGAAAGAATCGGGCGGGTTTCGCGTGCCCACATCCTCTGCGGAAGCGCCCGGCAATATGGTGGTCTCACCCGAGGACAAGCATAGCCGTCCCATGCACAACACTGAGCCCGGCCATGCCCATTGCCGTTTCAAAGCGCTCTCGCCGAACAATGTGACCTCGCTCGACTTGCCCCATAGAACTAGAGTTTCACGAACCAAGGGCCGATAGACCATCAGTCGACCCCCGCCGGACCCCCGCCGGACCCCCAATGGACCATTGTTTCGAGACTTGTGGCACGGTACTTGACACCGGACCCCACTTGTGCTCGAATAGGTCATCGGCGGGCACGGGTCTTGGTGGCTCTCACCATGATCTTGGGAACGGGGAACGCCCGCTCGGAATGACGCCAATTCTTGCCTGAAGCCGGCTCCTTTGCAGCCGGTACCTCGGACAACTTTCGCATTGGCGTCAGATTTGGACCGGGACTGCCCGCCAACGCTCGTCCGCTTTCGTCTCCTTTCGCTTCGCGAGCGCTCCGCATCGACAGGCCTCACGGCACCGAACGCTCGTCGACCCGTCTCGCTCGGGAACACGGGGCCATCACCACCAGAGCCTCCATGGCTTTGTTGCTGAAAATAGGGTGGTTGGATGGGAATGACAGTGGCCTGTTGGGGTGCGCTGTGGCAAGCCGGCGGACCGGGGCCGAGCAAGGGGCAGACTTGCCCTTTGTGTTTGAGTTGGTTTTGTGGGCGGGTGGGATCGAAAGTGCGTGGATGAGCGTGGGGATCGTGCCCATCGCCAAGAGCCGCATGTGTGCGCAACGAAAGTGAATCGAACAACCGAATGACGACAACAGTTACGGGAATCCTGGAGTGGCCGCTGCGCGCAGAGGGCCGAGTGCGCCAACTCAACGGCTCTACGCTCGTCGAACGCGACGACGATCCGTTTGTCCCCCTTACCTTCGGCGACCGCTTCAAACTGCGGTCTGGCCTCGAGATCACCGTCCGAGTCGGCCTACGCCGACCACGCCGGCGTCGCAGCCGCGGCGGGGCACCCAAGCACGAGCGGCCCGTGGTCGAGCAGATCATCGCCATCGAGGGCCAAGACCCCGACCGCTTCAGCCAGACCATCGGATGGGATGATCTGACCTCGATCGATCCACAGCCCCGGCTGACTCTGGAATACCCCGGCTGTCCGGCGTCCTGCCGTCTGATCGATCTGTTCTGCCCAATCGGACGCGGTCAGCGAGGTCTGATCGTCTCCCCGCCGAAGGCTGGCAAAACGACGCTGCTCAAGGACATCGGCACGGCCGTTTTGCGCAACCATCCCGACGTCTATCTCTTCGTGCTGCTCATCGACGAACGCCCAGAAGAAATGACCGACTTCCGACGCTCATTCGCCGAGTTTGACGCCCGCAGCGGCCCTAACCGCACACCCGCGCAGGGCACCAGCGCCAACGGCACTTCGACCTCGGCAGTCAACGCCGCGGCAGGCAGCGTTGGTGCTGGCCCTGCAACCGCACTTGCACCCGACGCCCCGGGTGCAGATCCGGCCGAGCCTCGTTGCCGAGTCATCGGAACGACCAACGACCACGACGTTGAAAGGCACATCGCCGTTTCCACCTCGACGCTCGAACGCGCCAAGCGTATGGTCGAGTCTGGCAAACACGTTGTGATTTTGCTCGACTCTCTCACCCGCTTGGGCCGAGCCTTCAACCGCTCGCGCAAGCACGCTTCAAGCGGACGCACCATGACCGGCGGCATCGACTCGCGCGCACTGGAGATCCCCAAGCAGATCTTTGGCGCGGCGCGCAACACCGAAGAGGCCGGCAGTCTGACCATCATCGCAACTTGTCTGGTCGATACCGGAAGCCAGGGCGATCAAGTGATCTTCGAGGAGTTCAAGGGCACGGGCAACATGGAACTCATTCTGGACCGCAAGATCGCCGAACGCCGGCTCTTCCCAGCGATCAACCTCGCCGCCAGCGGCACCCGCAAGGAACACTTGCTGATGCCCGAAACAGAGATGAAGAC
>JBGSRG010000152.1:0-1528 GCA_041737685.1 Phycisphaerales bacterium
TGCGCCGGCGTGCCAGCGACATCCACATCCAGCCGCTGGAAACACGCCTGGTGATCCGCCTGCGCATCGACGGCATGCTGATTGATGCGTTCAGCCCGCCGCTGAGCCTCGCGCCCGCGATCACGAGCCGAATCAAGGTGATGGCGGAACTGGACATCGCCAACCGGCATTCGCCCCAGGACGGGCAGACGACGGTGCGGATCGGCAGCCGCAAGATCGATATCCGTCTGTCGTGCGTGCCCACCATCTACGGCGAGCGGCTGGTGCTGCGTCTGCTCGATCAATCGCAGACCAAACTGTCGCTGGATTCCCTGGGCATGCGCCCCACGATGCAGAAGGAACTCATCTCCCTCATCGACCGCCCCAACGGCATGGTGTTGGTCACCGGCCCAACCGGCAGCGGCAAGACGACGACGCTGTACGCCGCGATGGAGAAGATCGACCGCGCCTCGCGCAACGTGATGACCATCGAGGACCCGGTGGAGTACCACCTCGAGGGCATCGCCCAGGTGCAGGTGAACGTCAAGCGCGGCGTGACGTTCGCGGCGGGGCTGCGGAGCCTGCTGCGACAGGACCCCGACGTGATTCTGGTCGGCGAAATCCGCGACGCCGAGACGGCCCAGTTGGCGGTGCAGGCTTCGCTCACCGGCCACTTGGTTTTGGCCACGCTTCACACCAATGATGCGCCCAGCGCGATCTCGCGGCTCCAGGACATCGGCATCGAGCCGTACCTCATCGCGTCGTCGCTGCTTGCCGTTCTGGCCCAGCGCCTGACGCGGCGCATATGCCCGCAGTGCCACGGCAAGGGCCAGTCACCGCTGGCCAACGCGCCGAGCATCGTGGGGCGGTGCGAGAAGTGCTTCGGCTCGGGGTTCTCCGGGCGTCTGGCGATCTACGAGATCATGACCATCAGCGACGAGGTGCGGAAACTCACCATGACCACGGCGGACTCCATCGCCATCCGCGACCTCGCCGTCAAAGAAGGCATGAAGACGATGTGGGACGACGGGCACGAGAAGGTCGCGGCCAACCAGACGACCGAGACGGAGCTGCGGAGGGTGCTGTCTTGAGAAAGCGAACAGCGAAAAACGGAGAACGAGAATCAGAACCGCAAGGCTCCGAAGCATTCTTTTCGCTTTTCGCTTTTCGCTTTTCGCTTTGAGTCTTTCCCATGGCAGCCAACCAGTCCTATCTCTTCAAAGCCATGACCCCCAGCGGGGGCAACCGCTTCGGCGTGCGCCCCGCGGCCGATGTCAAGTCTCTTTCGGATGACCTCAAGCGCGAGCAGCTCCTGATGCTCCGGGCGTGGAAACTGCCGCTTGGGCCAGCTCCTTCCTCGCGCTTCCCGCTCAAGGACGACGCCGCCCTCAACGAGCAACTGCACATCCTGCTTTCCCGCGGCGTGCCTTTGGTCGAGGCGCTCGAAGTGGCCGCCAGCGTTGTTTCCGCGCCCTCGAAAGTCACCATTGACAAACTCCGCGAGGCCGTGGCCTCCGGCACGTCGTTCTCGCTGGCGTGTGAGAAACTC
>JBGSRG010000101.1:0-2009 GCA_041737685.1 Phycisphaerales bacterium
GGGTGGTCAGAACGTGGGCTTCCTCTACGCCGCCGACGGCGATTTCGTCGATCTTCGCGGCAAAATCTCCTTCGACCGCGAAACCGGACTCGCCATCCCACGCTCCGACGATACATGGAGCGTCTACTGGTCCGGATGGCAGTACCTGTGGGCCGATACCTCCGACCAAGCCGGCGCAACCCCTACACCCATCGACGTTAACAACGGCAAGCCCGATCGACGCGGCATCGGTCTTTTCGCCCGCGCAGGATTTGGCGACGACGACACCCTGCCCATCAAGTGGCACCTCAGCGGCGGCGTGGGCGCTCGCGGACTCATCCCCGGCCGTGCCGACGATCACTTCGGCGCGGGCCTCAGCTACTCGTCGATCAGCACCGGCCTCTTCGCCACCGCCGCGGGCGTGCAAGACCGCAGCATCGGCTTCGAGGGCTTCTACAACTTCGCCATCACCCCCGCCTCAGAACTCACTCTGAGCGTTCAGGTGATCGACGACGTCAACGCAAACACCGACACCGCCACCGTGCTGGGCTGCCGATTCCGCATCAATTTCTAGATTGCTCCGCAAACGGCCGGCCTTCGATCTTGAATCGTTCGGAATCGGTCTGGACAGTGGCCAGCCCGTCACGCCCGCTTACACGCCACCATTCACTTTCGCAGGCACGATCGAAGCCGTGGCGATCGAAGTCAAATGGGTTCTCACAGCGCCCGTACTCCTGCCCAATTCCCCACGGGCAGGCGTGAAAGAGCGTTCATGGCCCACAAGACCGCAGCGCCCAAACAAGCGCGTGACTCAGTCGTTCAATGAATCTCCCCACTCCTGAGCGGCTCAAACCCGCCGGGGAGTCTTCGTCTCGGGACCCAGCCCCATGAAACCATCGTTCACACTCATCTCGCTCCTGTGCTGCTTCTGCACGCTCGGCTGTTCGTCCGATCGGCTCGCCTCATGGAACGACGGCGCCTCAAAGCAGGCCATCGTCGATTTCGTCGATCGAACGACCAGCACCGCCAGCCCCGACTTCGTGCCCCAGCCAGAACGCATCGCCGTCTTCGACAACGACGGAACACTCTGGGCCGAACAGCCCGCCTACTTCCAGCTGCTCTTCGCCGTCGATCGCGTCAAGGCCCTCGCTCCGAACCATCCCGAATGGAACCAGCGCGAGCCGTTCACCTCCGCCATCGCAGGTGACCTCGAAGGCCTCGCCAAGTCCGGCCACAAGGGCGTCGGCGAACTGCTCATGGTCACCCACGCCGGCATGAGCACCGATGAGTTCGCCCAGATCGCCCGCGACTGGCTCCGCACCGCCAAGCACCCAACCCTCAACCGTCCCTACACCCGGTGCGCATACCAGCCCATGCTCGAAGTGCTCGAGTATCTGCGCTCAAGCGGCTACAAAACCTTCATCGTCACCGGCGGCGGGGTCGAGTTCGTCCGCGTCTTCGCCGAGGAGATCTACGGGATCCCGCCAGAACAAGTCGTCGGCAGTTCCATCAAGACCACCTTCGAGTCCGCAAACGGTCGCACCTTCATCAAGCGCTTGCCCGAGATCGACTTCATCGACGACGGCCCGGGCAAGGCCATCGGCATCAACAACCGAATCGGTCGCCGACCCGTCATGGCCTTCGGCAACTCCGACGGCGACCTGCAGATGCTCCAGTGGACCACCGCTGCCCAAGGCCCCCGCCTGGGGGTCATCGTGCATCACACCGACGCAAAGCGTGAGTGGGCCTACGACCGCAGTTCGCACATCGGCAAACTCGACACTGCACTCAACGATGCGCCGCAGCAAGGATGGATCGTGGTCGATATCGCCCGCGACTGGCGAACCATCTACCCGAAGTAAGCCGCAACGAACCCGGTCGCCGTGTAAGCGAGCACTGGCGCTCATTCCGCTCCGGCCGCCGAGCCAATCTCCGTCTGCCGCCATCGAACCAGCCGCGGCGGCGAACTGCCCAGCGGGCCGTCGCTGTCGCGCACCGCCACCACCTCCGCCGCACTCAGCACCTGATTC
>JBGSRG010000192.1:0-5529 GCA_041737685.1 Phycisphaerales bacterium
GTCTTTGGGATCGGCGTGGTGTACGAGACCCCGCCCGAGAAACTCCGCCGCGTGACGGGCATCATCAAGGCCGCGATCGAACGACAAAGGGGCGATGGGCCGACGCCGCTGGTCCGGTTTGACCGCGCACACTTCAAGAAGTTCGGCGATTACTCGCTGAACTTCGAGGTGGTGTACTACGTCAGCTCGCGAGAGATGCTCGCCTTCCTCGACATTCAGCAGGCGATTAACCTCGAACTGTTCGAGACCTTTGCCGAGGAAGGCCTGGAGTTCGCCTATCCCACGGCGGTTGAGATTCAGCGTAACGACAACCCGGAACCGGCCGGACGCACGGCACGGCCGCCTGATCGGGAGCCTGAGCGCGAGCCAGACCGGGCGCCGTCGCCGGCCCCACAGCGCGCAAACTCGGGTGAGTCTGACGACGGCGGGAAGTAGAGTCCGGTGCCCTTGCTTGCTCAGGAAAGCATCGCGTTGACGACCTCGAGTTGTTCGGGGAGTTTGGTGCGGACCACCTCAAGCCCCTCGCGGCTGAGTTTCACGTCGTCCAGCACGTCGGCGGGAATGTCGAGCGAACGCAGGTCGAGACGGAAGCCCTTGTCGAGCGCGCCGGCGACTCGATCGGCGATCGAAACAATCGAGACGATACCGCGCGCCTCGCCCGGCAGTTCGAGCGGGCGATGGTGAAACCCGCAGACGTTGATGAACGTGCGGGGGAACTTCCACTTCTCGCACAGGCCGAAGCCGAAGTCTTGGTGTGTTGCGCCGAAGACCTCGTTCTCGATCACCAGCATGTCTTCGATGGGGGTGCCGTCCTCGCCGGGTGCTACGCGGCTGAGCACGTCGATCAGACGGTGCCGATCGTACTGAATCTCAACGATGATGCCCATGTCATGGATGAGGCCCGCGAGGAAGCACTCATCGGCTAGGCCCAGTTTGGTCTGGTCGGCGATGAGTTTGCTCGCCGCTGCCGTGGCGATGGAGTGTGACCAGAGGTCTTTGGCCGAGAAGTTGGGTGTGAGCGAGCCGCCGCGAAAGAGTTTGGCGAGGCTGGCGGCGATGGCGATGTTCTTGACGGCGTTGAGGCCGAGCAGGACGATGGCCCGATTGATGGAGCCGATCTGTCCCGGCAGGCCGTAGAAGGCGGAGTTGACGACCTTGAGGATGCGCGAGCAGAGCGCCGGATCGTTGGCGATGACCTTGTGCAGGTCTTGAGCCGTCGAGGACGGGCTCTCGACCAGTTCGATGATCTTGAGCGTGATTTCGGGGAGTGTGGCGATGTGCGAGATTTCGCGTACCGCGCCCGACACGGCCTGTTCCTTGCTCAGCGGCTCAACGTTGCTCATGGGTGACTCTCCTCGGACGGGCGCGAAGGTGCAACGCGCGACGCCGATCAAGGTTGGTATCGGCCCTTGAGCGCGCGAACTTTTGTGGGGTTGTGGCAAGACGTTGCGGATTTCCCACGTCCGGCGGCGGTTATAGGGGGCAACGGGCACGGGGCGAAGAGCAGCAAAGCGAGGGACTGAATCGGCGAATGGAAGTCGGGCGTTTCGGCTTGCAGGCCGCCGTGATTGAACCCGGCCGTCTGTTCGTGTACTGGCCTCGGATATCCTGACCCGTGCCTGACACGCCCGTGCCACTCTATCCCGATTCATCTGGTCCCTCGCTGCGAATCGCCGAGACGTTTGTCAGCGTGCAGGGCGAGGGCGTGCTCAGCGGTGTGCCCAGTTGGTTTGTGCGGCTAAGCGGCTGCAATCTTCGCTGCACCTGGTGCGATACGCCCTACGCGAGTTGGCGCCCCGAAGGCCCGTCACGCACGCTGGATGATCTTGTTGTCGAAGCACGCGGGGTGCTGGCCCGCGGCGTGCGGCACGCCGTGATCACCGGCGGCGAACCGATGATGTTTGCGCTGCTGCCAGAACTCACGCGGCGGCTGAAAGACCTCAGCGCGAATACTGCGCTGGGCATGGGCAGCGGCGAGCCGGGCACTGGGGCCATGCACATCACCATCGAGACCGCCGGGACAACTTTCCCGAGCGAAGCGAGATTCCTTCTGGCCTGCGACCTGATGTCGATCAGCCCCAAACTCAGCGGGTCAACTCCCGCCGCGGACGATGCTCGCGATCCGACGGGCGCTTGGCGTGAACGGCACGAGGCCCGGCGGCTGAACATCCCGGTGTTGCAGTCGCTGATGGACCGCTGGGGCGTGGGTCAGCGGCAACTCAAGTTCGTGGTCAGCCACGATGAGGAACTGGCGGAGGTTGAATCGCTTCTGGGCCGGCTCTCGGGCTGGCGGCCCGACGACGTTCTGCTGATGCCCGAAGGCACACCACCGACAGGCGAGCGGATGCGCTGGGTCGTTGCGGCGTGCGTTGAGCGCGGCTGGCGGTACTGCCACCGTGTCCATGTTGACGTGTTTGGCCACGTTCGCGGGACGTGAGCGAAGGGAGTGGTTTAGGCGGCTTCGCTCGCGGCAGAGCCTTCGACCGTGCCCGCCACGCCGTCGCGCGAGACGTAGAAGAGTTCGCTCGTGATCGGGTAGGGCAATCGCCTGTAGTCGTGCTTCACACGCCCTCGCAGCCGGTTGAGAAAGGTCTCGGGGCCGTGTGAGATGGCGATGAACATGTCTCGGGCGGGAGTGGCAACGTAGAAGTTTCCGCCCATTTTCGAGGCCAGTTTCTTGAATAGGCTCGAGAGCAGAAGCCGTGCCGCGTCATAACCGTCCTGCTCGTTGAGGATCGCCGCGGTGCCGCCCTCTTTGCTCTTGACGAGTTGGAAACTGACTTCGGGCGCGTAGGTGTCGAGGTTTCCACGAGCAATGTCTTCCAGCTCGTCCACCTGCACGCCCCAGCGAACAAGTTGCTCGGTGGTCACGCTCACGGTCATCTGGGGCAGATCGATCACGAAGACGATGACGGTGCCGTTGACGTAGGGCACGTGGGCGACCTGCTCGCGAGAGAGGTGATCGAAGATGGTGTCGGGCTGAATGCGGGGCATGATGCGCGGGCGCACAAAGTCGAAGCTCGCAGCGCTCAGCGACAGCGACTCGCCGTTGAAGAGTTGTTCGAGGTAGTGCTCCACGATCTCGAGCCCCCGATCCGCGTCGTGATTGACGAGCCGGTAGAGGTTCTCGAGGTCCAGCCGTCGGCCGTCGACGATGAGTTCGCGCGGGCCTACAAACTGGATCGCGTGATCCGGCTGCAGTCTTCGGAGCAGAAACGCGACCTGCTCCGCGAACGCCTCGGGCTCTCTGGGCATCCTTGCCATGTCGGGATCCAAACTGCGAGTTGGTCCCGGAGCGTCCCACGAATACCTACGTGGGATGCAGCACTCCGGATCTGGCTTGCCCGGCTTGCGGGCCAGGTGGCCGGCGAGCGCGAGCCGCGTTCTATCGACCAATAACGGGGGATGCTGGATCACTTCCGCGATTCTGCGGGCTTTCACGGCTTTCGCGCGTCGATTGCGCGTTCGTGGGCGCTGAGTGAAGGCCGCGGTGCTTCGAGGGATTTCGTCAAGAAACGTGCCGGCTCGATGCTGCTGAGCCCCTCGGCGGCGGCCGAAGGTGTCAACCATGTCTCCAAAAGGGCATGTTCGCTGAAGGGGTGTAGATGAATGACTCCGGCCCACAGGCTCTTGCCTGTCACCCACGTCGGCTGCCCGGCCCACCGTATCAGCCCGGCCGATTCAGGCCCCCGCTTTGATCCCAACCAAACAAACTACGATCGTCCTTCCGCTACGGGTTTGGAGATCACGCCGACATTCGTCTATATTTGATCCCACTCTCGATAGCCCGCCGGCGGATGGCCGCGATCAGTGTGCAAGACAGACCGAGCGTTGGGAGGACGGGGCGAGCGGGGAACATGGGCATTGCGCCCGGAGAATCAGAAGTGACCGAACCAGAAATCGAAACCAAAGTCATCGAGATTGTCGCGAACAAGATGGGCGCTGACAAGGGTGCGATCAACCGCAGCACCAGTTTCGACGACCTGAGCGCCGACAGCCTTGACCGCGTGGAACTGGTCATGGACTTTGAGGACACGTTCGAGACGTCGATCCCCGACGAGCAAGCCGAGAAGATCAAGACCGTTGGCCAGGCGATCGAGTTCATCAAGCAAGCCACCGGCGCCTGATGAACATGCGTTGAAAGCGCGATGGTCGCGCTCCCGACCAGGGATTCAACGCCAAATCAGCCGCGGGCCTGATCCGTGACCCGAACACTCCGTACACGCAGGGATCCCGCGCACGGGGCGGGGTCGTTGTGCGCCCCTTGCCTTGGGCCGCACACCAGAATCACCCGCCTAACCTTCCCGTGCAAGCCCTTCCGGCCTAAGCAAGCCCTTTCTAGTCGCATCGGCACCGGTCGAGCGGCGTTCGGAAAGCCCGTGGCAACGAGGAACCGACTCCCATGACCAATCGCCCGCGCGTCGTCATCACTGGGATGGGGGCGATTACCAACCTCGGACTCGACGCCCGCACGACCTGGGCGGGCATGCGAGAGGGTCGGTCGGGAATCTCGCACATTCGCGGGCAGGAGTTCGAGCGGTTCGAGGACAAGTGGAAAGTCCGCATCGCCGGGCAGGTGCGCGACTGGACGCCGGGCTCTTGGGTTGAGCCCGCGATGACGCGTCGCTACGACCGCTTCGCGCTGCTGGGCGTAGACGCAGCGGTCGAGGCCGTGAAGCACTCGGGCGTGGAATTTGCAAAGGAGGACACCGAGCGCTGCGGCGTGGTGGTGGGTTCTGGTGTCGGTGGCATCATCACCATCGAAGAGGGTGTTCTGGTCAGGCATGAGAAAGGCCCGCACCGGCTAAGCCCAATGACGGTGCCGAAACTAATGGTCAACGCCGCGACCGGGAACATCTCGATCATGTTTGGGCTGGAAGGGCCGGCCTCAGCGCACGCCACGGCGTGCGCGTCCTCTGGGCACGCCATTGCCGACGCGGCGGAATACATCCGAAGGGGACAGGCTGACGTCATGATCGCCGGCGGCGCTGAGGCGGCGGTCAGCCCCTTGTGCGTGGGTGCATTCATGACCATGACGGCACTTTCGACCCGAAACGACGAGCCGACCAAAGCCAGCCGACCCTTCGACCGTGACCGCGACGGCTTCGTGCTCGCCGAGGGTGCGGCGATATACGTGCTTGAATCAGAAGAACACGCCCGCAAGCGCGGGGCGACCATCTTCGCCGAGATTGTGGGTTCGGGCAACGCTTCGGACGGCACGCACATCACGGCTCCAGACGCGGCCGGTCGGGGCGCGATGCGCTCGATGCGATGGGCGCTGAAAGAGGCCGGGCTCAACCCCGACCAGATCGGCTATATCAATGCACACGGCACCAGCACGCCGCTGGGAGACAAGGCCGAACAGACCGCGGTGACAACGCTTTTCGGCGATCATGCGCTCAAGGCCAAGGGCGGCAAACTGCTGATGTCCTCAACCAAGTCCATGCACGGCCACGGGCTGGGCGCATCGGGCGCGATCGAGACCATTGCCTGTGTTCACGCCATCACCGATGGTGTGATCGCTCCGAC